>JBASRN010000304.1:0-1838 GCA_049273855.1 Blastocatellia bacterium | reverse complement strand
CTACTTGAGCCTGATGGCTCGGAATTGCTAATGGTGGAGGATGGCATCAACACAATGCTCAGGGACAACAGCACATCCAATGAGTTTCACAGTCGGGAAGACATCTGAGGTGTGCTGTCAACCCCAGTGTGCCCGAGTACCGGCGCAGGCCGCTTACAGGGTAGCCAAACGGCTGGCGATCGGAGATTTTGCTCGAACTAACGCCGCCTGATAAGCCGTCTCACTGTAAGAGGTCCGCTCCTTCCAACACTTGTACATTATCCGAATCCATTTGTAGGCCAGAGCCCTCAAGGCTGCGCGATGCTTCACGCCCTTTGCTCGCATCGTTTTGTAGTAGCTCCGGGCCCAAGAACTCTTCTTCACCGACTGCGCTGCATATTCCATAAAAGTCTGTCGCAAGAACTTGGGGCAAGCTCGGCGTTTTTCCACTACTCGCGTCTGCCCGCTGGCGTGAGTCACCGGGGCGATCCCCGAGAAGTTTTGTACCTCCGCCGCATCGTCCCACCGCTGGCGATCAGTCCCAAACGCGCTAGCGAGTCGCGGTGCAAGCACTTTTCCTGCGCAAGGGAAACTTTTAAACAAGCTGGCATCAGGGTGCTTTTCGAACAACTCTTCGATCTGGACATCGTACTCGCGCGTCGCCTTGAGCAGCACTCGCAACTGCTCGACGGTCACCCGCATCTTGATCACCGATGAAGTGACTACCGCCCGGTCTCGAGTCAACTGCTTGGCCGCGCGAATACTCGCCAGTCGCTGTTGGAGCTTCTCTTTGTTCCTCACTCCGTGCTGATGATAGAACTTCTCGATGGTCGCAGGCCTGGCCCTTTTCAGCTCCTCAAGTGTCGGCCACCTGGTCAGGAAATCCACTGCCTGCGCGCTCTTGAGTTCTCCCGCCAACTCCAGCGCTTGCGGATAATACTCCTTCAACACGCTGGTCAATCGATTGGTCAGCCGAGTCACCTCATCAACAACTCGCCGCCGCTCCTCCACCAGCATCTGCAGGAGTCGCGTGTCTTCATTCTCCGGCACCCACGCCCTCAACCTGTCTCGATGCGAGCGCACCATCTCCATCAGCAACTGGGCGTCACCGCGATCGCTTTTCGCGTTGCTCACCGAAAAAGCTTCCCGATACCTGGCCAGTGATTTCGGGTTAACCGGGTACAGCACCAACCACTCATAGCACATCAACGCGTAGATCAGTGGGCCCTTCCGCTGCTCGAGGGCCAAGGCCACCTTGCGGTTACCAAACCTGTCGCGCAACCCGTGCGCCCACTCCGACAGTGACTCCGGCGACTGCTTCAAGCACGAACTCTCAACCATCCCTCCGTCGGCCCTCATTAAGCAAACCTCGTGTTCACCATCAGCCCAGTCGATCCCCACAAACGCCGCTATCTCACCTGTATCAATCATATCCGTAGTCATCGCCAGCCTCCCTATTCAAACTACCTCCAGAACGCTAGCCTTGGTCCGGCGAATCCCTTATAGTTGAGTCCTCGAAGGTACGACATCTGAGTGATCCGTTGTCGACCAAAGCGTGTCGTCCCGCTCGAAAGTCTTCCCGTGACCGTCAATCCGGTTGGGCGGCTCATTCGTAGCGGGACGATGCGTTCTCATCAGCGATATTGTTTACCAAACGACCGAATTCTGTCGAATCCGACGTCGCCCGGCCGGCTGAATGTGTGGAGTTCATGCCCATTTCGCGAATCACCTGGAGGTACTATAAGGGTGGCTTGCCCCCGCCATTGGTGAATTTGGTACTTCTCAGCTTGTAGGATGTGTGTGAGGTTTCACAGTAGGGAACGGTGGCTTGCCCCCGCCATTGGTGCATTGAGTACTTC
>JBASRN010000330.1:0-1633 GCA_049273855.1 Blastocatellia bacterium | reverse complement strand
GTCTATACTAGTGCCTTCTCAATCCCCGTTGCAACGCCGAGTTGCTTGATCGTGCACCAACGGAATAACATTGAGATGGCTTGCACGGCTCACTCAACGGAGGACTAATGGCGCTCTCAAAAAAGGTTCAAGAACTCGCCGACACCATGGCGCGCATCCGCGAATCGTTGCTGAAACACGTTTCCGGATTGAGCGATGAGCAGCTCAACTACAAGCCCGAGGACGGAGCGTGGTCTGTAAACGACATTCTTCACCATCTTGCATTGACCGACGAGGCTAACGGCAAGCTCACGTCACGGGCGCTCAAGCACGCGAAGGAAAAGAACGTGCCATCCGATCCAACACCGGATGAATCGGTGCTGCATTGCCTCGACGAAGCCGTCGCGCCGCTTGACAACACGAGGGTACAGGCGCCCGAGTTCGTTCGGCCCCAGGCGCATCTGTCCGCGCCCGACTCGCTCGCAAGGCTTGCCGAGTCCCGCAAGCGCATGCTCGAGTCAGTCGAGCAACTGTCGCATTACGATCTCACCCAGCTCAAGTATCCGCATCCCTTCCTGGGCGAGCTGGATATGTACCAGTGGATCTTGATCGCGGGCGGGCACGAAGGCCGGCACATCGCGCAGATCAAACGGATCAAGGCTGAGGCCGGGTTCCCGCATTGAAAGGGATTCGTGACGCGTTTGATGGTTCTCGAATCGTCCGGCCGCCGCATGCAAAGGAGGCCTTCGTCGGTCGATGTGATCCACAGCAACGAATCGAGCGCCACGAGATCGCTGGGCAGGGGGGCGAGTGAGCGAGCTTTCAGTCCTAATCACCGAGCAAGTAAAGCGAGCGATTGAAAAGCATGCGCTTGATACTCAGCCGTCCGAGTGTTGCGGCTTGTTGAGCGGCGCAAACGGCGTTATCAGCGATGTCCATCGGTTGCCGAACGAAGCCGCAAGACCCGACGTCAGGTTCTTCGCCACGCCCGAGGACTTGTTCGCCGCGATGCGCCGCATGCGAGAAGCCAACCAGTCGCTGCTCGGGATCTACCACTCGCATCCTCGAAGCGCGGCGTACCCGTCGGCGTCGGATGTGGAGATGGCTTTCTACCCGGAAGCTCTCTACTTTATCATCTCCCTCGAGCCGCGAGTTGAGCTGAGAGCTTTCAGGATTCAGGGGGCAACGATCCGCGAGGTTGTGGTAGTCAGTAGTTGTCCGTAGGAGGGTTTCTGGTTTGGGGTTTCTGGTTCGTGGTTCGAATAGTTTGATACGACCCCAACCCCGAAACCAGAAACCAGAAACCAGAAACCAGAAACCAGAGACCAGAAACCAGCATGTCAGATAGAATTCAAATCACCGCTCTCTTATTCGGCCAGGCGCGCGAGTTTGCGGGCGCGGAAAGTCTCGATCTTGAACTCGAGGCCCTGGCTACAGTTGCAAGCGCGTTCAACGCTCTAAAGACTCAACACCCGAAACTTGCCGCGATGGAGCGAAGCCTGCTGTTTGCGATCAACGAGGAATACGCTTCGCCTTTGCAGCCGCTTGCTGATCACGATCGGCTCGCGGTGCTTCCGCCGGTGAGCGGGGGTGCGCCGCCCGAGGGCGACCTGGTCGAGATAACACGCGAGCCGATCGACATCGCGGGGCTTCG
>JBASRN010000297.1:0-5051 GCA_049273855.1 Blastocatellia bacterium | reverse complement strand
GCCAAACCGGTACAAAGACCACGCCTTAAGCCGAAAAGCGAAAAGACTTGCACTGCAAAAGGACGGGGCTTTGTTTTGCTACAGCACCTATGCGTCTGAGGCTTTCAGGGCAGACCATCAGCTTGTTCGCCATCGTTTCCTGTTTCAACTGCACCCGCATCCGAAAGCCGTTCGGACCTTGCTAATGGAAGAATCCGAGCGCGATCCCTGGGCGCGAGGTTCGCTTACGACCGAGTACGAGCTGGCGCTGAGCGACAGGGAATTTGAGGAAATGTGCATGGAGCCCGAACTCGCAAACGGCTGGGTGGCAGCCAGCAGCTACACTGCCCGTACGCTCACCGAGCAAGGCGTCCCGAGCCGGAAGACACACGTTGTCCCTTATGGCGTCGATGCAGAACGTTTCTTTGAGCGAAGCGAGGCGCGCTCTCCTTCGAAGAAACTCATTGCCGTATTCGTCGGCAGCATGATACAGCGAAAGGGGCTCTCATATTTCCTGGATGCTCTTCGGATGCTGAAGTCCAAACACGTCGGGGCTGTGCTATGCGGAAGGGGAATGATCGATAAGGAGCTTCTGTCTCGATATACCGATATCGATGTTGAAGTAAGAGTCGGGCTATCAACCGAACAGCTCGTCAAGCAGATCCACCGGAGTGATCTTTTCGTCTTGCCGTCTTTGGCCGAAGGCTTTGCCCACGTTATTCTGGAAGCGATGTCCTGCGGTGTCCCGGTCATCGCGACGCCAAACACGTGCGCGCCCGACGTGCTGACAGACGGTGTTCACGGTTTCATTGTTCCGATCAGGGACGCCGAAGCGGTTGCGGACAAGCTCTCGTGGGCGATCGAGAATCGCGAACAGATTGCAGAGATGGGAAGGGCTGCCGCCGCGCAGGCTAGAGGCTTCACGTGGGAGCGGTTCCGGACCGGAGTAAGAGAAGCGTACAGATCGATGTTGACGTCTGCCTAGGAGCGGAATCCCCGCTCGAGTAAAAGGTGAAAAGAATTCGTGGCTGAGTTGGCTTTCTACGAGGACGTTCCCACTGCGCTGGTCGTTGACCTGTTTGTCCTGGTGGTCTGCGCTGGGTTGCTCTTGCGCTACGGCCGCCTGACCCACTCCCATCCCGCCGTCATTTATCTTTTCTTTCACCTGGTGGCGATCCCATCTCGATTGCTTGCGATCCTGGCGGGAGCTGAAACGCTGTTCACCAAGTGGGGCGGGATATTTGAGCCTGTCACAGAAACTGAATTGGCAAGGGCCACGGTACTGGCCGACATAGTGCTCGTTGTCATGACCGTTGCGTGGATATGGGCCTCGCGGGTTGATCTCGAGCAGAATGGCACGAAGGCGACAGAGACCTCGACGACTGGGCCTCTTTCACTGCGTTATATCTGGAGCGTGGTGGCGATAGCATTTCCGATCGGAGTGCTCGGAGTAGCCGTCGTTGGCAACGTCCCAGGATTCGAGAAGCCGGAGATCGATTTTGGCGAATGGCAGGAATCGAGCTGGCTCTTGATAACGACGACATGGGCGGGTCTATCGCTTTTGGCATTGGTTTACTGGTACGGGTTTCGGTGGTGGCTTGTTTCGCCCATTGCTGTTTACTTGTTCCTGATGTCCATTCAGGGCTTTCACCGATTTAGAGCTATTATTCCGTTGATTCTGCTTTTGCAGATATACCTGGACCGCCGCCAGAAGAAATGGCCGCCAGGCTACATAATGGTTGTCATCATCGCAGGCATTCTGCTCTTCTATCCGATGAAGACAATTGGTCGAATGGCGCAAGAAGGCGCAACCGTCGCTGAAATATCGGAGTCTTCAACTGAGATTCTCCGCGAAGTGGCGGCCGGACAAAACGGCGACCAGACTGTTCTGGACCAATTCGCTTCGTCGATGACCCTCATCGACCGTCAGGGGAAGTTCTACTATGGCGGTACCTATCTTGCACTATTAACATCACCGATCCCTCGTCAATGGTGGCCTGAGAAACCGGGACTTGCCGATTACCAAAAGGATTTCTCGACTCCCTCGCGTCCAATGGGTGAGATGGGCATGATCATGACTTTCGTAGGCGAGTTCTATCTGAACTTTGGCAACAGTGGAGTTATCCTCCTATCCTTTCTAATGGCCTACTCGCTAGCCCGGATTTATTTCCGCGCCTATCGAAACAGCTACTACTCCGTGATCCGATTCGCCTATCTGTTGATCGCCTGCAACCTAATCCAAGTATATCGGGACGGCTTAACGTCTCTCTTCGTGTTTACGGTCGTCAACATGATGCCACTCTCCACTATTGTGTTCCTTCACTGGGTCAACCCTGCGCGACCAACACCGAGACCAGTAGCCATCTCCAACGTGTCACTCTCTCAAAAATAGCAACCGTTTCGACAGGTGAATGAAGGGTACGGACTCTCGACGAAACCTCACGTGACCAGGTAGTTGAACTTGGACACCGGCATGGCCGAACATGGGGCTCACTGACCTTGGGTCGCGAACATAAGCCATGCAGAGCGCAAGCCGTTGAACATCTGTTTCATAGCCGACGCCCGAAGCCCAATCGCTCTCAACTGGATAAGCCATTTCACCGGGCACGATCATTCGGTGCATGTGATCTCGACTTATCCAGGCGCTGTTGGCGACGTGCCGGGCGCAAGACTGCATAGTGTGCCGCTCGCATTCTCAAGACTGGGTCAGTCGGAGAAGGCCGGTGTTAGGATGGCGAACGGCCGACGCTCGAAATTCAAGACTTTGTTATCGGGCTTGCGCGGTGGCCTTTTTTCCAGTCTTTCGGTGAACGCGCACTTGTGGGTTACGCCTTTCGAGCTGCATCGGCACGTCCCGGCGGTCAGGGCTCTCATCAATCAAATATCTCCTGATCTGGTTCACGCGATGCGAATCCCATTCGAAGGCATATTAGCGGCAAAGGCGGCGCCCTCGAATGTGCCGCTGGTGATTTCGGTATGGGGAAACGACTTTACGTTGTGCGCTGCGAATAATCATTTGATCGCGCGGCAGACGCGACTAGCGCTCGGTCGGGCCGATGCTCTGCATTGCGATTGCCGGCGCGATTTGGACCTGGCCATACAAACATGGGGCTTTGATCCAAAGAAGCCTTCGGTGGTTTTGCCTGGCGCCGGTGGCGTTCAAGGTTCGATGTTTCATCCGGGACAGCCGGACTCACACCTTCGTCGCGAGCTGAGTATTCCCGACGATGCGCCGGTCGTCCTCAACCCGCGTGGGTTTCGCGGCTACGTACGCAACGATGTCTTCTTTCGAGCGATCCCCGGTATCCTGAAGCAATATCCCAATGCCGTTTTCGTGTGTCCGGGGATGCAAGGAAATCCAATAGCAGGGAAGTGGGTGTACAGGCTCGCGATTCAGGAGAGCGTGCGGCTGTTGCCTTCAGTGCCTCGCGAGAAGATGGCCGAGCTGTTTCGTTTGGCGTGCATTGCCGTCTCGCCGAGCTTGCACGATGGAACTCCAAACACCTTGCTTGAAGCCATGGCCTGCGGTTGCTTTCCCGTGGCGGGCGACATTGAATCGGTGCGCGAGTGGATCACCGATAAAGCGAATGGACTGCTGTGCGATCCTACAGATCCCGAGTCGGTCGCTCGCGCGATTGTTCGTGCTCTCGGTGACGAAGAAATGCGAAATGGCGCGCGAGAGCTGAACGTTCAATTGGTTGCTGAGCGCGCTGAGTACACCAAGGTCATGCAGCAGGCCGAAGAGTTCTACTTCAAAGTCGTTCAGCGAAAGCAAGCTGAGGTTCAAGTCTAAACGATGTGTGGCATCGTCGGCGCAATCAACTGGGGCGACAGCGAAACGCTAACCCGGATGAATAACATCCAGGCGCATCGCGGGCCGGATGACCAGGGCACCTGGGAGACTCGCCTGCCCGACGGTGGATTCGCAGGTCTAGGCTCGCGCAGGCTTGCGATTCTCGACCTTTCGTCAGCGGGCCGTATGCCGATGTCCACTCCTGATGGGCGGCTGACGATTACGTACAACGGCGAGGTCTACAACTACCCGGAGCTTCGCGGCGAGCTTGAATCGAAGGGCTACCGGTTTCGGTCGCGCAGCGACACCGAGGCGGTGCTTTACTTGTATCAAGAGTACGGCGCCGCTAGCGTTGCGCGCTTAAAGGGCATGTTCGCTTTCGCGATCTGGGATGCACAGCGCAAGGAACTCTTCCTGGCGCGCGACCACTTTGGAATCAAGCCGCTCTACTACTGTCATCAAGGCGCGCACTTCGCCTTCGCGTCGGAGATAAAGGCCCTCCTCGAAATCCCGGAGATGCCGCGACGGATGAATCTTAGGGCGCTGAATCAGTATCTGACTTTTCTTTGGGTCCCCGATCCGCTCACAATGTTTGATCAGATCGTGAAGCTCGAGGCAGGTCACTCGGCGGTCTATTGCAACGGTGACTTGAGAGTCGAGCAATACTGGGACTTGAAGTTTCCTGCTGCGGGTCACGACTTCAAAGCGAGTGAAGCTGAGCTTGCGAACGAGCTTCGCGACCGCTTCATCGGCTCGGTCAAATCGCAGTTGCTCAGCGATGTTCCGCTGGGCAGCTTTCTAAGCGCGGGTCTTGATTCAAGCAGCATCGTTGCTGCGATGTCCCAGGCCAGCAGCGCGCCGGTGCGGACCTACACGATTGCTTTCCCAGATAAGTACCGCCGCGGAGAGGTAACTTTCGACGACACCGATGTCGCGCGGCGAACAGCGAATCACTTCGGTTGCGATCATACGGAGATCGTTGTCGAGCCGGATATCGTTGACCTGTTGCCGAAGCTCGTCTGGCATATGGATGAGCCCGTCGCTGACCCGGCCATCATCGCCGCATACCTCGTGTGTCGCGAAGCGCGCAAGACGGCCACGGTGCTGCTATCGGGAGTGGGTGGCGATGAGTTGTTTGCCGGCTACCGCAAACACGCGGCGTATGACCTCGCGCAAAAGTACCAGCGGATTCCGGGCCCGCTGCGCGAGAAACTGATCGAGCCGCTTGTGATGGCGCTGCCGTCGATGCGAGGCACGCCAATCAAGGGCCATATCAGGC
>JBASRN010000295.1:0-95759 GCA_049273855.1 Blastocatellia bacterium | reverse complement strand
GCGTCTCCGCGACGGATTGGCTAAATCCGACCGTAGAGCGAGACGGTCGCCGTACTTTCAGTTCTATCTCCGCGCGCGTTTCATGCCATTCCGGGTACGCCGGGGCGAATGGCGACGCAAGGACGATCTCAGAGACGTTCTTAGCCTCTTCGAGTCTCCCGACTGCACAGAGCTCTACAGCAAGGCTGTTCAAATAGTCGTAGTAGACGTGAGGTTGCAACAGGCGCATAGACTGGGCTAGGGGAAACAAGTTCTCCAACAGGGCGAGCGCTCCGCGGTGATTCCCTTCTTCGCTCTTGATGACTGCAACCATTTTCTGTGTGCCCAGGCCAGCATAGGCATCGTAGATGCTATTAGACGCAGCGAATCGAGCAGCCTCACAATAAAGAGACAGAGCCAATTCATGATCGCCTTTATGGAACGCGTTTGAACCCAGAGATTGCATTGCTCTAGCTCTATATCTTGGCTTCGCATTCTCCGCTGCGCGTTCAAGTGAACGAGATGCCTCCACGACATCGCCGCGCCCGAATCTCTGAATGTACAACGCCTGATAGTAGCAACCGACGATTTGATATTCGCGTGGTAGCGGTGAGCCAACGAGAAGCCGGCTTATCTGCTCAAGGGCATCTAACTGGCGAAATGCGTAAGAGTGCTCAGCGAGAGCTAAAAGCCTATCGCCCAGCTCGCGAAAAACTTGCCCCCTGTAGGCGCCTCTAGTTAGGGTTGAGGCAATAACTTGATAGAATCCGCCGTAGCTGATTGCTCCTTGCGAATCAGCGAACCGCTTTGAGGAGGAAAAATCTGTGAGGACAAGACTGTTACTTGCGGCTGTCTGCATGCTCACTCTCCCGTTTTGGTTTTCCGCTTCTCCGGGTGACAAAGAAATGAGCTCGGCTCCGTTTGCCACTGTCGTTCACGCTGGTCACACCGTAACCGGCGGCTGGTGCGAATGCGGCACTCCAGGTTGCATACCCAACGCTGGCGAACTCTGTGGCAACAACAACGCGCGAGCTGCGGACGAGCAAAAGGATGCCACTACCACTGACTCGGCCGCGGGTTTCGATGTTGACCCTGGCGCAGGGCTGCTGATGTTAGCCCTGGCATTCTTCTTGTGGACTAGGTTGCGAGCCTAAAAATAGTTTAGCCGCTTCTAAAGCCCACTACTGATTTCAATTTGCGTCATCGTCCCCAATGATGCTTGGCGGACAAGGGAACGTGTTTCCTCTATTGGACCGGCGGCATTCTACTACAGGTCCGCCTCGTTTGCACTGAAAAACCTGAGTTGAAAAGTACAAATCAAAAGCGGGACGGATGCAAAATATAATTGGCCTTCGTTGCAACATCGGTCAATGTCGTTTATCCCAAGCCGGAAGGTTACGCGGAGGACGAACGACACCGACCGGTGCGTCGAACGACTGACTCCGAAGGCTCCCTCCGATGGTTGCGACGTGCGCGTCGGGACCGTTTCACCCACGAGCCGAAGGAACACGAAGACTGCAAACCAGCCCAATTCGTCGTTGCGATGCCTCGGCGGCTTTGCGTGAAACGGAGGTTATCTGCTCCTCGCAAGCGTGAAGTCAGGCTCGATATCCACCGGCACGTCCCCGAGCTTGTCCAGCGCTTTCCGCATCACCGGCCTGATGACCCCGTATTTGTCGAGCATTGCTTTCGCCTTGTCGTAGGCGCCTTCCGCCTCCAGCGTGAGTATCTCATGAGTCAGCTTTCGCACGGCGTCCTTGATCTTTGCCGAGTCGATGCTGAACGTGCCGGCAGATTCATCGATCCTGATCGCGCCTTCGTCCGCCAGATAGTTGAACTGCAGCGCCTGCCCTTTGCCGTGCGCTTCGGTGATCCCGAAGCGAACCGACCTGAACGAGCTTGCAAGATAGGTCGTGTAGAGATCGCGTTCCATCGCGCGATCAACCACGCCCTTGTCCATCAAATACTGCAGCGCCCACAAGCTGGTTATGTCAGCCTTGGCTTCTTCGATCGCCGAGTACAGTTCCTTTAGTTCTTTTCTGACCGCGGTTTCGCGCCCGGCGACTTTGATGTTGTGAGGCCCGAGCCCGTGCATAAGCTCGTGGGCGAGGATTTGCGTGAAGAACGCCTCGAACGAAATCTGTGACTGCTGCGCGGGGTCGAGGAGGATCTTCGAGATGGGCACGAGGACCTGGTTGGACTTTGCTTCCTGCATATTCTTGAGCATCACCCGCTTCGAGCCCTTCTCTTTCACTACTTTCTCATCGTTGGGCAGATTAAAAGCGGCTGTCTGAACCCCGCGATTGCCGTCGGCCGAAGTGAAGACAACGTCTACAACCCTGATCGGCGAGGCCGCGCCAAGCTTCGGGTTGCGGTACTTCGGATCGACCGGCAAATTGTCTTCGAGTTCTTGAAGATAGCCGCTGAACCTCGCGAGCTTCGCCGACTCCGCTTCGTCCCGCACTGTGACGAACGCTTCGAACGCCGCCTTGTAGCCAAACAGCTCGTCCTCGTACGTTTCGTACGGTCCGATCGTGAGATCGATCGGCGCGTCAAGGTCCATCCAGGCGACGTCGCTTGCGTAGTAATCATCGGTGAGAAACGCTTCAGCGCGCCTGGTCAGAAAGTTCTTGAGCGTTGCGTTGCCGGTCAGCTCGGCTGCCTCTTTCAACAGCTTCGCCGCAGGTTCAAGAAATTCGCGGTACTCTTCATGATAAGGAACGATCTTCAGTTTGCCGTCCGCCCCCCGCCTGATCACCGTGAAGAAGCCAGTCGCTTGCCGCCTTTCTTGCTCAGAAAGCCCGGCGACCCACGTATTGAATTCGTCTTTGGTCACGTCGTCCGGATAGAAGGCTGCTTGCGGCGGTTTCTCGTGAGGAACGCCGTCGATAAACGGTTCGTTCTTATCGAGCCGTGACCACGGGCACTTGTTGATCATAAAATAGTGCAGGCGTTCCTTGCCTTCGGGAGTCGCATCGCCTTCGAGCTCTTTCAGAAGCGCTTCGTTGCCGCTCCACACTTGTCTCAAGTAAAGAGGGTCGAGCAGACGCGCGGCATCAATGAGCTTGCCGAGCGCCTTGCGATCGTTCTCAGAGAGACGAGAAACGTCTGCGGTGATTTCAGTCGGCGCAAACCGGCGTATCTTCGCGGCAAGCGGAGATTCGGTCTTTTTCGTTTCGGACATCTTCGTTTCGTCCTTTTGCGGCGAACAACCGACGATCGCGAGAGCCAGTATCATCGCAAGCGAGCAAGAC
The DNA here is from genome assembly GCA_049273855.1 of Blastocatellia bacterium. GTDB lineage: Bacteria > Acidobacteriota > Blastocatellia > UBA7656 > UBA7656 > Onstottus_B. The sequence goes on along the minus strand of JBASRN010000295.1, from coordinate 92,526 downwards.
TTGATCCACGATTTCATATGAGTTTATCCCCTAGTACTTGCATTATGCCGAGCATACACAACCGTTGCAAAGCGAACAAAGAGGACGTTCAGCCGTGCCAAGCGCCGCCCGCACCACCGCGCCGAGGGCTCAGCGGATTTGCTCTAACGGCCAATTCTTGACAACCTCTGATTCGCCAAACTAGACTCACGCCAGTTCGGCACTTATACGTTGCTGTTGCGAGCCGCGCGCCTTATCAAACGAGGAACCGCAGCTCAGCAAACACGAGGGCTTCAGCGCGGGGAGGCCTCTCCAGCACCCACGCTGTCGTCCTTTCGCTTCTAACCTGATCTTCTCAACCCGAACTTCCGGGCAGGAGGACAAGGCCAGCTTCGAGGATGAAGGATAGAGGAGCGAGGATAGAGAATCGAGGATAGGATAGAGGAACGTGGATAGACGACAGTTGCGAGTCTATCCTCTATCTTCGATCCTTTATCCTCCATTCCCTTTCCTCGATCCTATTCCGCAGGTGTCGTCGGATGGACTTAGAACGCCAGGCCAAGTTCAAAATCCAGCGGGTCCCTGTCTCAAAGCAAGACTCCCTGGAGCGAATTCATAACTGGGGCGAAGCCTTCCTTGGCTATTCGCCCGAGGGCGCCGTTGTCGAAGCCTCGCGCTGCCTTCAGTGTGAGCATCAACCGTGCGTCGTCGCCTGTCCGGTCGGCAATGACATCCCGGGTGCGCTGTGGCTGATCGAGCACAACGACTTCATTTCCGCAGCGAACAAGTTTCGCGAAACCAACAACGAACCAGAAATCTGCGGGCGCATCTGTCCTCAGGAGAAACTCTGCGAAGGCGCGTGCGTTGTCGGCTACCGCAACCCACCGGTGTTCATCGGCAAACTCGAAGCCTTCTGCACCGACTATCAACGCAACACCGAAGGCTACCCAAAACGCAACAAGCTAGCGCCCACGGGCATGCGTGTTGCGATCGTGGGCGCCGGACCAGCAGGGCTTGCAGTGGCGGAAGAGTTGACCGTGAACGGCCACGAGTGTGTGGTGTACGACGCGTGGCCAAAGCCGGGCGGTTTGTTGTTGTATGGCATCCCGAACTTCAAGCTCGACAAACAAATCGTGTACGAGTACCTCGATCACCTCGAAGATATCGGCGTCAAATTCATCTGCAACGTGCGGGTGGGCACGATGTTAAGCGTTGACGATCTTCTCGACAAGCACGGCTACGACGCGGTATTCCTCGGCTACGGCGCGCCGATCAATGGTGAGATCGGCGTGGAAGGCGAAAACCTCAAGAACATCTACCAGGCTACGGAGTATCTGGTCCGAGGCAACCTTGCTGCTAAAGACTTGCCCGAAGTGTTGAGCGCGCAGCCGCACTTCGGCCTGCACACGGTCGTGGTTGGCGGCGGCGACACGTCGATGGACTGCGTCCGCACGGCGAAGCGGCTCGCGCCTGAGTCGGAGGTCACGCTGGTGTATCGACGCACCGAGTCAGAGATGCAGGGCCGGGCCGAAGAACGCGTGCACGCAGTGGAAGAAGGCGTCAACTTCAACTACCTCACCACGCCGACCCGATTTATCGGCGACGCGGAAGGAAGAGTCGCAGGCATGGAACTGATCAGAATGGAGCTCGGCCCACCTGACAACTCCGGCCGCCGAAAGCCAGTTCCGAAGAAAGGCTCGGAGTTTACGATCGAATGCGACACAGTAGTGCTTGCGATTGGCTACTGGCCGGATACCGAGATCGGCGAAGTTACACCCGGTCTTGAGACTCACAAGTTTGGGTTGGTCAAAGTTGAGACGGAAGAAACGGGCCGGACCTCGAGACCCGGCGTCTTCGCTGGAGGCGACAATGTTCGCGGAGCCGATCTTGTGGTGACCGCAATAGCCGCTGCCCGCAACGCCGCTCGCTCGATGGATGGTTATCTTCGAGATAAGTTGCTCGCGCGCGCATCGAAACCCACAACTCCCCACTGCTTTTCTGAATCCACCAGCGACGTCGCAGCGGATTGAGTGCGGGTCAGTTCATTGCACGCTATTAAGCTCGGAACTCGGTCAGACCGCCCGAGGTCCTGACCGGTCCTCCTGCAGGAGGCCCGATGCCTTCGAACAAGCTCATCGCGTTGACTAAACCATTCGAGGGGTTTAACCTCGACTCTGCTATTTGATCTCCCCGTCTTCGAGACGGTCCCTCAGGCTGTTGACGGAGACTATGCGATGGGTGAGCTTCCCAGGCAGGCAGCATATGCCGAGCGGTTCGCACTCGGACGGGTCACAAGTCCGAAGCGGCTGCAGAAAGGAGTCCGATCATGCCCAAGACCGCCAGGAGCAACAAAGTAACCGAAGAGGTTCCGGTCTCCCCGCAGCCAGCGGAAGAGGTCGCGTCCACTTACGCCGAGCCTTCGCTCGAGGCCGTCGCGGAGCGCGCCTACGAGATCTATAGGGCGCGCGGCGGAGCCCACGGAAAGGACGCGGACGATTGGCTCGAAGCCGAACTCGAGCTCAGGGCCAACAAGAAGTGACACTGCCGCGATAGTGGAATGCTCGAGTAGATGCTGTAACAGCCGTACTCACCGGCAGCCCGTGCCGCAAGTGAGCTGGCCGGCGAGTCTTCTCTGTGCATATAGTACCTACGTTCTAATCGGAGGGAGATTCTAACTCAAATGAGCCAGCCAACACGGACCAATAATTCCGAGCGAGTCAACGAACTCGACAAGCTTTGCATAAACACAATTAGAACCCTGGCGATGGACGCAGTGCAGCAAGCCAACTCGGGCCACCCGGGCACTCCGATGGCTCTCGCGCCGGTCGCCTACGTGTTGTGGGACCGGTACCTTCGCCACAACCCGCGCAATCCCGCGTGGGCCAATCGCGATCGCTTCGTGCTGTCGGCAGGTCACGCCTCGATGTTGCTGTATGCGATGCTTCATCTGTCGGGCTACGACCTGCCTCTTGATGAGTTAAGGCGGTTTCGACAGTGGGGCTCAAAGACTCCGGGGCATCCCGAGTACGGCTTGACTGCCGGTGTTGAAACCACGACCGGGCCGCTCGGGCAGGGGGTCGCAAACTCGGTCGGGATGGCGATAGCCGAGCGATGGCTTGCGGCGCATTTTAATCAACCGGGTCACGAGATCGTGGACCATTGCGTCTACTCGATTGCGGGCGACGGGTGCATGATGGAAGGCGTCTCGCAAGAAGCAGCCTCGCTGGCCGGACATCTCAAGTTGAGCAACCTGGTGTGGTTCTACGACAACAACCACATCACGATCGAAGGCAACACCGCGCTCGCGTTTAGCGACGACGTAGCCGCACGCTTCCTATCGTATCACTGGAAGGTGCTGCGAGTGAGCGACGCCAACGACCTGGATCTGCTTGATCAAGCGATCAGCTCCGCGCAAAAGGAGACCGAACGACCGTCCTTGATCATCGTCGACAGTCACATCGCGTGGGGCGCGCCCAATAAGCAAGACACGTCGGCGGCGCACGGCGAGCCGCTCGGCGACGAAGAGATTCGCCTGACCAAGCAGCGTTATGGTTGGCCGCCCGACGCCAAATTCCTTGTGCCCGCTGAGGTGAGCGAATACACTAAGCGCTCGATTGAGCGGGGCAAGCGCGCCGAGGAAGAATGGAACGCGCGCTTCGCAGCTTACAAGACTGCGCATCCGAAGCTCGCGGCTGAATGGGAGCGGATGCAGCAAGGCAAGCTGCCGGACGGTTGGGACGCGGACATCCCAACCTTCGCTCCTGATCAAAAAGGGCTGGCAGGGCGCGATGCAAGCGCCACCGTGCTCAACGCGATCGCGCCTCGGTTGCCGTGGTTGATCGGCGGCGCGGCCGACCTTGCTCCCTCGACAAAAACGCGCATGAAAGAGGGTGGAGACTTTGAGGCGGGGTCTTACGGCGGGCGCAACTTTCATTTCGGCGTTCGCGAGCAGGCGATGGGCGCGATACTCAACGGGATGACGCTTTCCAAGGTTCGCGCTTATGGTTCGGGGTTTCTGATCTTCTCCGACTATATGCGGGCGCCGATTCGGCTGTCGGCTTTGATGGAGTTGCCGGTTAACTACATCTTCACCCACGATTCGATCGGCGTAGGCGAAGACGGCCCAACTCATCAACCGATCGAGCAACTCATCTCGTTGCGTTCCATTCCGCAGCTTCTGGTTATTCGGCCTGCCGACGCCAACGAGGTCGCCGAAGCCTGGCGCATCATGATGAGCTCGACGCATCATCCGGTTGCACTGATTCTGAGCCGACAACCGCTTCCGACTGTTGACCGGACTAAATACGCCTCGGCAAGCGGGGTGGCGCAAGGCGCGTACATCCTTGCAGATTCCGATGGCGCGCCGGATGTGATACTGATGGGCACCGGTTCGGAGCTTCAGTTGTGCGTGGCGGCTCACGAGCAGTTGAAGTCAGAAGGTATCAAGACTCGCGTAGTAAGTATGCCCTGTTGGGAATTGTTCGAACGCCAGCCGGAGGAATACCGCGCTTCGGTGTTGCCGCCTGCCATTCGATCTCGAGTAGCGGTCGAGGCGGGCACAAGCATAGGCTGGCGACGGTATGTTGGCCTTGACGGACGAATCATCGCTCGCCGCGACTTTGGAGCTTCGGCCCCGCTAAAGGAATTGCTGAAGCAGTTCGGGTTTACAGTCGAGCACGTCGTCGCCGAAGCCCGCGCGGTTCTAAAGTCGAACGCCCAAGGGTAAGAAGAGTGTAGGGGAGGCTCGCCGTGACTTCCCCTCAATCAAACTCTTGATCTCCCTGGTTCGGAAGTACGAACGACCGCACATTGTGATTCCACGAGGGGAGCCACTGAGGGCCTCCCCTACAAGGGTGATAAACATATGAGCAACAATCCACTAACTGAAATACCAAAGCTTGGACAGAGCATCTGGTACGACAACATTCGCCGCGCGTTGATTGAGAACGGCGACCTGGCCCGCAAGATCAGCGATGACGGTCTGCGCGGCGTCACCTCCAACCCGGCAATCTTCGAAAAAGCGATCGCCGGCAGCACTGATTACGACGAACAAATGCGCAGCTTGATCGGCGAAGGCAAGAGCGCGCAGGAGATTCTCGATGCGATGGTCATTCAGGACATCCAAAACACGACTGACCTTTTCGCCCCGGTGTTCGACGCAACGAAACGCCTCGACGGATTCGTAAGCGTCGAGGTGTCGCCGATTCTTGCAAATGACACCGATAGCACGATCGCCGAAGCCCGCCGCTTGTGGAAGCTGGTCGATCGCAAGAACGTCATGATCAAGATTCCAGCTACGCCGGCCGGAATCCCTGCCATCGAGCAAGCAATCGCCGATGGAATCAACATCAACGTCACTCTGATCTTCTCGCAAGGGTTTTACGATCAAGTGGCCGAAGCTTACATCCGCGGGCTTGAGCGCAGATCGGCCGCGGGGCTTTCGGTCGAGGGCATCGCCTCGGTCGCAAGCGTCTTCGTGAGCCGCGTCGACACCGCGATTGATAACCAGCTCGAGTTTCGAATACGCCGCTCCGGCGACGACGAGGAGAAGGCAAAACTCACCGGGTTGCTGGGCAAGAGCGCGGTCGCGAACGCAAAGCTCATCTATCAAAGCTTCAAAGAAATCTTTCACGGTAATCGCTTCGCCGAACTCGCGAAAAAAGGCGCCCTTGTGCAGCGACCGCTGTGGGCCAGCACCGGAACAAAAAACCCTGCCTACAAGGACACCTTCTACGTCGAGGAGTTGATCGGACCCGACACGGTTGACACCGTTCCTCCCGCTACCTACACCGCGTTTCGCGACCACGGCATCGCACGTCTCACGCTTGATGAGAATCTCGACCAGGCTCGCGAGACGATAAACAAGCTTACCGAGATCGGCATAAACCTCGGACAGGTTACTCAGCAGCTTCAAGACGAAGGCGTGAAGGCGTTCATCGATTCGTTCCACACATTGATGGAAACGATCACAGCCAAGCAGGCATCGATCATCAGCGGCGTCCTCGAGCGACAGACCGTCTCGCTCGGTTCACACTCCGCCGCCGTCAAGGACGCGCTTGCGCGCGCCGAGAAGGAGCAGTGGATCCGGCGGATCTGGAACAAGGATGCGACGCTGTGGAAAGACGACGACGCTCACAAAAAGATCATAGCCAACGCGCTTGGATGGGTGACGGTGGTGGATCAGCTTGTCGACGCGGCGCCGGAGCTTGCCGCGTTCAGCGAGCGCATACGCAACGACGGCTTCAAGGACGTGATGCTTCTGGGGATGGGCGGCAGCAGCTTGTGCCCCGAAGTCTTTCGCCGCACGTTCGGGCGACGCGACGGGTTTCCCGAGCTACATGTTCTTGACAGCACCGATCCGGCGACGGTCAAGGGCTTCGAGGAACGCGTCAACGTCGCGCACACCCTGTTCATAGTCGCCAGCAAGTCGGGCACAACCACCGAGCCGTTGATGTTCTACAAGTACTTCTTCGATCGCGTCCGCCAGATAAAAGGCGATCGAGCGGGCGAGAACTTCGTCGCGATAACCGATCCCGGAACGTTGATGGAAGCCATGGCGACGGGCGACAAGTTCCGACGAATTTTCCTGAACCCGGCCGACATCGGCGGGCGGTACTCGGCGCTGTCGTTCTTCGGAATGGTGCCAGCCGCGCTCCAGGGATTCGACTTCAAGACGCTGCTCGCTCGCGCCGAGCGGGTGATGCACGCATGCGCTCATCAAGTGCCGACCGCGGACAATCCAGCGGCGAGACTGGGCGCGATTCTGGGCACACTCGCGCTTGCGGGGCGCGACAAGCTTACGCTTTCCGCTTCGGCGGAAATCTCATCGGTCGGATTGTGGATCGAACAGTTGATCGCCGAAAGCACAGGCAAGGAAGGCAAAGGCATTATCCCGATCGCCGGAGAGACCTTGGGCGCGCCGGGTGTTTACGGCAACGACAGGCTGTTCGTTCACATCAGCGTTGGGCCGATCGACCGCGACACCGACGAGAAGCTGAACGCGCTCGAAGCCGCCGGCCATCCAGTCGTGAGGCGAACGCTTCACGACACGCTCGACCTGGGCGAGGAGTTCTACCTGTGGGAGCTGGCCACTGCCGTCGCGGGCGCGGTGCTCGGGATCGACGCCTTTGATCAGCCGAACGTTCAGGAGAGCAAAGACAACACGCGGCATTTTCTCGAAGTCTACAAGAAGGACGGTGTGCTTCCTGAGCAAGCGCTTGGCGCGGAGGGTCACGGTTTGAAGGCCTACTGCGACCCCGAGACGCGCGATCAGTTGGGCGCGGGGCTTTCCCTCGAAGCCTTTATCACCGCACATCTGAGCCGAGCGCACTCCGGGGACTACGTCGCGATGCTCGACTACATTCAAGAGACGTCCGAGAACGAGCAGGTGACTCAAGCGATTCGAACTCATCTTCGGGACGCGCTCCGTGTGGCGACGACAACTGGTTATGGACCGCGGTTCCTGCATTCGACGGGCCAGCTTCACAAGGGCGGACCGTCGAGCGGCGTGTTCATGCAGGTGACCGCCGACAACGTGGTCGATGTGCCGCTGCCGAGCGAACCGTTTACGTTTGGCGTTTTAAAGCAGGCTCAGGCGCTTGGTGATTTTCAATCGCTGTCGAGCCGTCACCGCCGCGCGATACGAGTTCATCTTGGTAAAGACGTGGGCGCCGGCCTGAAAACCTTGCTTGAGATCGTCCGAAGCGGATTTCCAATAGCGCAAGGACAGACACGCTAGCTCGACGGGCTTGTAGGGGAGGTGCTCCGTGGCCGCCCCTCAGTGAATAACGCGGCTCGCGAGACCGACCAGTCTTTAACGAAGGGAGGCCACGGAGCGCCTCCCCTGCAAGTGAATATGCCGAACATCTCACTCGTTATCTCAGACATCGACGGGACGCTGATCACTTCCAACCACGAAGTGACCGAAGCGACAAGAGTGGCGGCCCGCGAGCTCCACGATCGAAACATCGCGCTATCGCTCGCAAGCTCGCGTCCGCCGCGCAGCATCAAGCCACTCGCTCGAGCTCTCGCTCTGCGATCCGGTTTTGCCGCCTTCAATGGAGCGTTAGTCGTAACGGCCGCCGGTGAAATCCTCGAGAGCAGCGCGATCGCGCCCTCGACAACCGCGAGCGTGAAAGCGATTGCCGACGAGTTCGGGTTGAGCGTGTGGGCTTATGACGCGGCGGAGTGGTGGGCCCCAGGAGCCGATTCATTCGTAGATCGCGAGGCGCACACTTCGGGATTCGATCCGTTGATCGAAGGGTATGCTGAGCGAATAACTCGCGATCTCAACAAGCTGACTGTCGTCGGCAAGCCCGAGTTAGTGGCCGAGGCCGAGAAGCGCGTGCTGAGCGAGCTTGCATGCGAAGTGTCAGCCTCTCGTTCCAAGCCCCGCTTCCTAGACGTGACCGCCTACGGAATGCACAAAGGTTCGGTCGTGATTCGGCTGGCCAAAATCTTCGGGGTCTCAAGCGCAAAGATCGCGGTCATCGGCGACGGGCCGAACGACGTCGAGATGTTCAGGCAAGCCGGTACAAGCATTGCGATGGGCCAGGCGGTGGACGACGTTCGCGCCGAAGCGACATACGTCACCGCCTCGAACGACGATGAAGGCTGGGCTCGCGGAATCGAGAAATACGTGCTCGGCGCGCCGGTCTCAGAGCCAAAGCAAGTTGTAACAAGTTTCTGAAAGCCTAGAAGGGAGTGATGACAGATGTCCAGTGAACAAGCGAAAGCCAAGCAAGGGCAGTTCGGAATGATGGGACTCGCAGTGATGGGGCGCAACCTCGCGCTCAACGTCGAAGACCACGGATTTACGGTGTCGGTCTGGAACCGGGAACCGGATAAGGTCGACGACTTCATCAACGAGTTTCAAGCCAAACAATTCATCGGCACACAGACGCTGGAAGAGTTCGTGCAGTCACTCGAACGCCCGCGCCGGCTGATGATGCTGATAAAAGCCGGCCCGCCGGTTGACCAGATGATGGACAAGCTCAAGCCGCTTCTCGAACCCGGCGACGTCGTGATCGACGGCGGCAACTCTTACTTCAAAGATACTCAGCGGCGCGAGGCTGGCTGGCGAGCCTCCGGTTTGAACTTCGTCGGCTCGGGCGTATCGGGCGGGGAAGATGGCGCGCGGCACGGTCCTTCGTTGATGCCGGGCGGCTCAACCGAAGCCTACCAAAACATCAAACCGATCTTTGAAGCGATCGCTGCAAAGACCGACTCGGGTCCGTGCGTGACTTACGTGGGGCCCGACGGCGCCGGCCACTTCGTAAAGATGGTGCACAACGGAATCGAGTACGGCGATATGCAACTGATCGCCGAGGCTTATGACATCTTGCACTCGGCGCTTAATCTAGGAGCCGCCGAACTCGCTGAGATCTTCACCGAATGGAATCGCGGCGAGCTTGAATCGTTTCTGATCGAAATCACCGCGAACATCTTCCGCGTTCGCGATGAAGAAACCGGCCAGGCGCTCGTGGACCTTGTGCTCGACAAAGCCGAGCAGAAAGGCACAGGCAAGTGGACCGCGCAGGAAGGCATTGACATGGGCATCCCGATACCGACGATCGCGGCGGCGCTCGACTCGCGAGTCATTTCGAGCATGAAAGACGAAAGAGTCGCGGCGGCCAAAAAGATCAAAGGACCGCGCGCGAAGGTGGTTCGTGGCGACAAACAGAAGCTGATCAAGGCGGTTCACGACGCACTGTACGCTTCGAAAATTTGTTCTTACGCCCAGGGCTTGAGCCTGATCCGACGCGGCTCGGATGTGCACAATTGGGACATCAACCTGTCCGAGATGGCGCGAATTTGGAAGGGCGGATGCATAATTCGCGCGCGTTTCCTCGATTCTATCATGCGCGCTTATGACCGCAAGCCGAAGCTCGCGAACCTCTTGCTCGACGACGAATTCAGGAAATGGATTCGCGCCGCGCAATCGAACTGGCGGTTGGCGGTGAAGACGGCTCAGTCGATGGGAGTGCCCGTTCCCGCGATGGGCGCGAGCCTTTCGTACTTCGACAGCTACCGCACGGCGCAGTTGCCTCAGAATCTAACGCAGGCGCAACGCGACTATTTTGGCTCACACACCTACGAGCGAGTCGATCACCCCGAGCGCGGTCACGTTCATACCGACTGGGGACACTACGACAAGAATAAATGATTCGTGTTGAGTCACCGGTGAACAGTGCGTGATAGACCGGCACTTCCGCGGGGTGCAATGTATGGAGAGGATGTTTTGTGTGCGGCCACACTCAACTCAACTCCTATCAGGGTTGTCCCCGGTTCGGCGCTGCGAAGGAAAAGAACTCGCTCGCTTGTGTGATAGCTGTTGTCGGAATTGTGCTAAAGGAGAACGAATGAATGGCCTCAACTAGAAAAACAACGATCGACAAGGAGCCCTCCGCAACCAGCCGCATTCTTGCCATCGACATTGGCGGGACCGGCCTAAAGGCGGCCGTCCTCAGTTTCGATGGCGAGATGCTGACCGAGCGCAAACGCATCCCGACGCCACATCCGACAACCAGGGAATTGCTGGTGGAGGCGGTGTTGAAACTCGTCGAGCCGCTTGCCGGCTATGATTTCGTGTCGGTCGGCTTTCCGGGAGTGGTTCGCAACGGCATCATAATAACAGCGCCCAACCTCGGGACCGAGGAGATGAAGGGACTGGATCTCGCTGCCGAGCTACAGAAGCGCCTCGGGAAGCCGACCCGCGTGATCAACGACGCGGATATGCAAGGCTACGGCGCAGTCGAAGGCAAGGGCCTCGAGATGGTCGTCACGCTCGGCACCGGGTTTGGCTCGGCGCTGTTCATGGACGGCGAACTCGCTCCGCATCTTGAGCTCGCTCACCTGCCTTTTCGCAAGAATCAGACTTTTGAGCAGCAGACCGGTGACAAAGCTCGGAAAAAGATTGGCCGCAAACGATGGAACCGCCGCGTGAAACGAGCGATCGAGTTCTTGAGAACCTTGACTCACTTCGACAAACTGTACATCGGCGGCGGCAACGCAACCAAAATCGAACTAAAGCTCGACCCGGATGTTAAGACGATCTCGAACGACGCCGGTGTAAAAGGCGGAGCCTGGTTGTGGCATAAGCGCGACTGACGGCTTTGCGAAGCCTGCGTCTTTGCGAGAAACCCGTTTCACCCAAAAGGCGCAGAGACTGGCAAAGACGAAATAGAATCCATGACTACGAAAATCATTCAAGAACCCCACGCGCAGGTGCGCGTTTATCGCGACTCGGATGAAGTAGCGCTCAAAGCGGCCCGGGGATTCGCGCGGCTTGCCGATCAATACGTGGTCGGTTGCGGACGCTTCACCGTAGCGCTTTCCGGCGGCTCGACTCCGCGCGCGATGAACTCTTTGCTGGCTGCTCCGCCTTTCCTCGACACCGTGCCGTGGTCTTCGATCTTTTTCTTTTGGGGAGACGAACGCTGTGTTCCCCCCGATCACGCGGACAGCAACTATCGGATGGCCCGCGAGACGTTGCTCTCGAAGGTTCCGGTCCCCGAAGGCAATATCTTTCGCATTCCCGCCGAGAACCCCGACCCCGAGCGCGCCGCAGAAGAGTACGAAGTGATGCTCAGAAGCTTTTTCCTGAGAGTCGCTTCCAGGACAAGCACGGCTCCGCTGCCAAACGTGCCTCGGTTTGATTTGGTTCTCCTGGGAATGGGACCAGACGGGCACACGGCCTCTTTGTTTCCAAACACGACTGCGCTGCACGCTGGCGATCGCCTTGTCGTGGCCAACTACGTCGATAAGCTTAAAGCTCACCGAATCACCTTGACGGCTCGGACGATCAACAACGCACGCAATGTCACGTTCCTCGCTGCCGGTGAAGACAAAGCTGAGCCACTCAAGGGCGTTTTGGAAGGGAGCGATCAACCGGAAACCTATCCCAGCCAGCTCATACGTCCGCTGAACGGCTCGCTTCTGTGGATGGTAGACGAAGCGGCGGCGCGACTGCTTAGCGGACAAACACTCGAAAGGGAAACGAACAAATGAGCACCGATTCAAATGCCGATAATCCTTTGCGAGAGGGGTTGAGGCTTGAGCGAACCGCCGACCCGTGCGTCGTGGTGATCTTCGGCGCGTCGGGCGACCTGACCAAACGCAAGCTTGTTCCCGCGCTCTACCGGCTGACCCAGCATCGATTGCTGCCCGCCGAGTTCGCAATCATCGGGTTCGCGCGTTCGCCGATGAGTCACGACGAGTTTCGCGCAAAGATGAAAGACGCAATCGCGACTTACTCGGAGGCCAAGTCCGTTGACGACGCGGTGTGGGAGAGCTTTGCGCAAGGACTCTTCTATATCGGGGGCGACATAAACAACTCAGACTCCTACAAACAGATGAGCGCGCTGCTCGACCAGATTGACCGCGAGCGCGGAACCGCAGGCAATCGAGTGATGTACCTTTCGACTTCCCCTACCCTTTACGGCGAAGCGATCCAGCAACTGGGTGACGCGGGGCTTGCCAAGCCCAGGGAGAAGGGCTGGACTCGAATCATCATCGAGAAACCGTTCGGGCACGATCTCGCCAGCGCGAAGGAATTGAACCAGCAAGTCGCCGCCGTGTTCGATGAAGAGCAGGTCTACAGAATCGATCACTATCTCGGCAAGGAGACGGTTCAGAACCTGCTGGTGTTTCGCTTCGCCAACGGCATCTTCGAGCCGATTTGGAACCGCCGCTATGTCGACCATGTTCAAATCACCAACGCCGAGGCGATCGGGGTGGAAGGGCGGGGCGGCTATTATGATACTTCAGGCGTGCTTCGCGACATGATTCAGAACCACGTCTTTCAGGTCTTGTCGCTGGTAGCGATGGAGCCGCCGGTGAATCTCGGGGCGAACGCGGTGCGGGATGAAAAGTTCAAAGCGATGTCGGCGGTTCGCGCAATTCCTCGGGACCGGGTGGACGAGTTCGCAGTGCGCGGCCAGTACGGGCCGGGCTCGGTGGGCGGAGTCGCGGTGCCCGGCTATCGATCGGAGAAAGACGTGAACCCCGAGTCCAACACCGACACCTACGCGGCGGTGAAGCTATTCTTCGACAACTGGCGCTGGGCGGACGTTCCTTTCTATCTTCGCTCCGGCAAACGAATGCCGAAGCGCGTCACCGAGATCGCCATTCATTTCCGGCAGGCGCCGCTTCAGTTATTCACCGGCGCCGGCCAACATCTCGAGCCCAACGTACTCATCGTTCGCGTTCAACCGGACGAAGGAATCACGCTTCGGATTGGCGCGAAGATACCGGGCCAGGTGACCCGGATTCGATGGGTAAACATGGACTTTCGCTATGGCGCATCCTTCGGCGTCTCGTCGCCGGAAGCCTACGAGCGATTGCTGCTGGATTGTATTCTTGGAGACTCGACGCTCTACGCGCGACGCGATATGACCGAGCGAGGCTGGGAGATCGTGATGCCGATTCTCGAGGGGTGGCAAAGCAAAAAGGCCGAGTTCCCCAACTACGAAGCGGGCACGTGGGGACCGGCGGTGGCCGATGAGTTGATCGAAAGAGACGGACGAAGGTGGAGAAGACCCTGAGGATTGAGGATTGCGGATTGAGGATTGCGGATTAGTAGAATGAATCCAAATGAAATGAAAGCGCGCACGAAGGCATACGCGGTTGCGAACTGAGCGATGAAGGCAGTCAGATCGTTGCTATCGTTGTTTCGTCGATAAACACGGCAAGAGGAACCAGGCGATGAATGAACAATCCGCAATCCGCAATCCGCAATCCGCAATCGATGTGAGTGCCATTGAGCGGGAGTTAACTTCGCTCTGGCAGCAGGCTTCAGAAGATGACGACGGCGGCATCATGCGGGCTTCGACGCTCAACTTGCTGGTTTTCGTTACCAGCCAGACCGACGCAACCCGACTGGATGAGACGCTGACTGACGTCACTGCGACGCATCCGTCGCGAGCAATCCTGATCGTTGCCGAAGGGGCATCTCAGACCCCGACGCTCGACGCCCAGGTCACTTCACGCTGCACGCTGCCAACCGCGACATCGAAGCAAGTCTGCTGCGAGCAGGTCACCATCAACGCGACTGGCTCTCAAGTGGCCGAAGTGCCCAGCGCGGTGGCGCCGCTTCTGGTATCGGATCTGCCGGTATATCTATGGTGGTGCACGGTGCCGCGCATAACTGACAAGGTCACGTTCAGACGGCTTGCCGATTTGTCGGACCGCGTGATCATCGACTCGGCAGACTTCACCGACCCGCACGGAGACCTGGCGAGCATGGCGGCGGTGCTGCGTGATACGCCGCGCTGGACTGCCATCAGCGATTTGAACTGGGCGCGATTGACCGCGTGGCGCGCGCTGCTCTCGGGCTTCTACGATATTAGCGAGTACCGCCCGCTGCTCAACATGATCAACCATATCGCAATCGAGAACTCGCCCACGGCGGCGGACCCGGAGGCGCTTTCCCCTCGTGCGCTGTTGTTGGGCGGCTGGCTGGCGAGCCGGCTCGGCTGGCGGCTTGGTGCAGCAAGTCGCGAAGCGAAGTCTTTCGTCTTTAGGTTCGAGAAGGACAGTCGGCAGGTGGTTCTCGAGTTCTTGCGGACCGAGCGCGAGATTGAGCCCGGCCGGATCGCCAAGGTGACGATTCGATCCGCAGTGGACGCTTCGGCGGCGTTCAGTGTCAGGAGAAGCAGCGATGCTCATCGACTCGAGACGGTTGTGACGCGAGGCGAGGAACGCGTCGCTCAGCGAGTGCTCAGCTACGAGAGCTTGAGCGAGAGCGAGTTGATCGGACGCGAGCTTGAGATCCTGGGTCACGATCGCGTCTATGAGCAAGCGGTGATTGCGGCCGGAGAGATGGTGAGGGCGTTGATGAGTGGTCAGTAGCGCGTAGTCAGTGGTCCGTGCCCGTAGTCAGGGCGGCAATCTGCCGCTCATCAAATCTACGATGAAGAAGATATCTTTCCCCCTTATGCTCAGCCTGGTGATGGCCGGAGCGTATGTCGCGGTTAGCCTCCTTAGACCTCAACTCCTCGACAATGACTTTTCAAAATACTTCCTCGCCCTGATCCTTCTGGGTTTCAGCATAGTTGTTGTGCGAGCGGCCGGGTACGTGCTGTTCGACATAGTTTTCCTCAGGCGTAAGGGCAGGCAAGCCCCGGCAGTCTTGCGTACGCCGCTTTCGATTGTGCTCTACGTGCTGCTTTTCGCCCTCATTTACAATAATGTGATCAAAGGCGGGCTCGGCGGCATTGGGCTGCTCGCGACGTCAACCGTCGTCTCGGTGATCATAGGTCTGGCGCTGCAAGATACTCTTGGGAATTTCTTCGCCGGCTTATCGCTTCACATTGAACAACCGTTTCACATCCTCGATGCGATCAAGATCGCGGATGTCCTGGGCCGCGTCGAATCGGTCACCTGGCGTACGACCACGCTTCGAACAAATAACAACTCGGTAGTGATCTTCCCCAACAGCAAGCTCGCTCGCGAGCAGTTGGAGGTTCATTCGTTCAATAGTCTGAACCGCCGAATCATTCGCTTTCCCGCGCCTTACTCGATACCTCCCGAGCGAGTGATACGCCTGACGCAGCAGACCGCTGCTACGATCCCCAACGTCGCGTCGGAGAAGACTCCGGTTGTTCGGCTGGTCGAGTTCGCCGACTCGAGCATCACCTATGAGCTGCTCTACTGGGTCAAGGACTATATGCTGATTCACGACATCGACTCTAAGATCAAGGAGTACATCTGGTACATCTATCATCGAAACCAAATCGATGTCCCGTTCCCAGTTCGCCATGTTTTGATGGAGCAGCTCGCATCGAAGCACGCGCCTGATGAAGCAGGTTACGAACAAATGCTGCAATCGGTTGAGATACTCGAGCCGCTCAACGAATCGGAGCGCGAAGCGCTGGCGCGCTCGATGGTGAAGCACGTGTATGCTCCGGGCGAGCTGATACTGCGGCGAGGCGAGCCGGGAAATTCGATGTTCATCATCGAGCGCGGCAGGGTGGAGGTTCAGCTTCAAGCGACTGACGGAAAGCTGCAGCAGGTCGCGGTGCTCGAGCGAGGCAATTTCTTTGGCGAGATGGCGCTCCTGACGGGTGAACCTCGAGCGGCCGACGTCACCGCGTTTGAAGAAACGGAGATACTCGAAATACGCAAACCGGCAATGAAGCAATTGCTGGAAGAGAACGCGGAGTTGGCCGAGGCGCTGAGTCAAAAGCTCGCCGAGCGGCAATTGGGACTCGATGAGTACGCGCGCGCGATGCCAGAGGAAGATCGCCAGGCTCAAAAAAGATCATTGTTGGGAAGGATTCAGAGGTTCTTCGGTCTTCGCTGACCACTTCTGGATACATCGCGGTAATCGGTTATGCCAAACGCTCGATTGTGTTGGCTGCTAAAAAAGGGAGGCCGCCACCAAGACGCAAGGACACGAAGCTGCACCAAGTCAATGATTGCGATGTGTTGTGGGCTTTGTGTTCCCTGGTGCCTTCGCGGCTTAGTGGCGATGGGTTAGTTTTTCAGCAGACTGCTAGACCTTGGTAGGCCGGGTCGGGCGGAGGGTCTCGGTCCACAACACTTCATAGATCTCGACGGCTGACTTCTTTCCTTTCACCATAATAGATCCCGACGGGCGCACCGGAAACTGGTGGCCGACCGCATTCAGCGTCGCGCGGCTGATGATTATCTGGCCGCCTAGCGCCTGCTTCTCCAACCGCGCCGCAAGGTTCACCTCGTCACCAATCGCGGTGTAGTCGGTACGCTCCTCAGAACCCATGTAGCCGACCGTCACCGTGCCCGTGTTGATGCCGATTCCAATGCTTATCTCCGGCAAAGCGGACTCTTTTAGAACTTGATTCACCGCGCTCATCTGGTGCTGCATAGCGATCGCCGCAAGTACTGCGCGGCCCGCTGAGTCTTCACTCTCAGTAGGCGCACCGAACAGAGCCATCAAGCCGTCGCCAATGTACTTATCCAACAACCCCCGATGCTCCCATACGATCGGCGTCATATCGGCAAAGTACTTGTTCAGTATTTGCAGCACGCTTTCTGGTGGGAGGCTCTCAGACATAGATGTGAAGCCGCGCACGTCCGAAAACAGAATCGTAACACACGAGTTTTTCCCACCGAGATTGAGGCTATCAGGGCTCGCAAGAATCTCATCCACGACGTGCGGCGGCATGAAACGGCGATACTTCGCTCGCGCGAGCTCTTCGCGTACCAGCCGTTTATGGCTGATCGCATTATCGACCGCGATCGAGGCCTCAGACGCTACGGCGTTCAGAAGGTCCAGATCGTCCTCGCTAAAAATCTTCGCCTGTTCCTGACAATCCACGTAAATGACACCGAGAACACCCATCCTGCCCAGCAACGGCGCGCACATAACCGAACGAATGCCCTGCATTACGATCGAGCGCGCCTGAACGAGCCGGTTGTCCGCTTGGGCGTCGAACGAAAGAAGCGCCACGCGATCCGCGATCACCCGATCGACTACCGTTTTGCTGAGCATTATCTCTTCGGCGTTCTGCGCACTTGCCGGGTTGCGAAACTCAGCGGCCGAGGTCTTTAGCTCGCCGGTAGTCAGGTCCCGCTGAAGCACAAAAAATCGTCCGGCCGGAGTCAGACGGAAAACCATCTCGCTGACTTTCTTAAAAATGTCTTCGAGGGAAAAATCCGCCGCCAGAATCCGGTTCAGCTCGTAAAGCCGCGAGAGGGTTTCCGCCTTCTTCTTGAGAACCTCGATGTAGCCGACTATCGACTTTTCGCCTGGACCGCCCGGGAACGATTGAGTGTCGATCTCCGGGACAATCGAAGCCATAAGCCCGGGCGTTCGCATGACGACTGTGCTTCCAATCTGCTTATTGTCGTACTTGATGGAAAGCCCGCCTGACAGGTCTTCGCACCGAAGCGCGTATTTGCCGATCGTGATTGTATCGCCGGACTTAAGCTCATGTTCTCGAATACGCTTTCCGTCGAAAAAGGTCCCGTTGGCGCTATCGAGGTCCACGACCTTCAAGGCCTGGTTCGTCAGCTTGATCACCGCGTGTTCACGCGAGACCTGGCCGTCGTTCAGCACGATATCGTTAGCACCGGCCAGACGGCCGATTCGAGTCTCCGGGCTGACAATGGGGAAATCAGAGCTTCGTCCGGTGTGGGTGTCTGTGATGACTAATTTGGCGTTCATAGCGGCGGACCCACCAGATGGCTGAACAGGCCGTGGCGTTCTCGCAGTCACCATACATACTCGTGGTCTATGCGCCCGACCGAGACCGAGGGATTGCCGAGTGATTCCAACTGCTGTATGACCATGTCGCGATTCGTAGGCTTGATGTGCACCGCGATAATCTCAGCCTGCCGGTCGAGCTTATTTATCTCACCGGCAAGCAACTGAGGTGTTAGATGCTTTGAAGACGCCGCCAACTGCCCCATCTCGTTTGGAAAGGACACATCGACAAACACAGCCTTCAGATCGTCGGCCGCGCGCGCGAACTCCCACAGCTCATCGGTAATGTACGTGTCGGAGGTGAACGCGACCGTTACTCCGTCTTTTTCGACTATCAAGCCAACTGTCGGAACTATGTGATTGACTGGAATGGGGGTCACGTTCATGCCCGCGATCCTGACGGTGAGCCGGGGTTCTAACACGCGGAAACGGATCGTCGGACCCGAACCATCCATCAAAGCAATCTTCTCGAAGTTGGGCCAAACCTTGTCGTTGAAGATAAACTCCCTCAACGCGGCGATTACCTCTTCGGTTCCGTAGACGGTAATCGGGTGTTCGATCGTGGTAAACGCTTCGGCCACGAAGATCGGAAGCGAGGCGATATGGTCATTATGCGAGTGGGTGATTACTATATCGCCTACCGAACTCATTTGACTGGGCGAAAGTGCAAAGCCAATGCTTCCGCCGTCCACTGCTACGCGCTCGTCGATCAAGAACGACGTCAGACACTGGAACTGAGATTCTCGACCCGCAATGCTTGGCAAAAGCCTTATCCTCACGAAAATCGACACCTCCGATCAAACGAACGACCCGGGAAGCCGAGATTCTTCCAACGCACAACGCTCTCGCAGAAAGAAACCTGCTCTGGTGTATGATACCGGTTCTCTGCCTTGGGACCAACCCGCTTACCTGAGGATACGACTATGACAACGCTCGCAGGTCTGAGTGAATTCGTGGCATGTGAAACAGCTCCGTTGGTTCAACTGCGCCTGGAACCGATGCCCGCCGTTGACGAATGCATTGATCGGGTTGTGGCTACGTGGCCGCTCATTGTGGCACCTCTCGCAGGTATCAGGCTGGTGACACACTGCGCAGTTTAGCCGATTCATCGCAGCCATTCGCCCGTGGAGGTCGTTGCGCCACCTGATCGTGTGCGACTTGGGGCGCATCACTGAATGGCAATCATCGCAGGTACCGTTGGGCAGGGGACGCTCTTCAGTCCTTGTCACTCCCTGCAACACCGGGCGCGCTCCGGGCACAAACTCGTGACAGAAGGCACACTTTGCGTCCGGCGCCCGCGCAGCCTCGGCGTGCCGGGTCCGAAAGCCGGCAGTATGGTCGAAGGGCCTCTCGGTCAACGTGTGATTACGAGGCGTGCGTCCCGCGGTGATCTTGGTGTGGCAAACCGCGCAGTTGCTTATGCGGTAGTCGCTGCGAGTTCGTCTCGACTCGTGGCACAACGTGCAGTCCCACATCGAAGGTATGCTCAGTTGCGAGATCGAGGTCTTTTCCTCGACACCTGCATGACAGGTCTCGCATGATATGCCGACATTGCGATTGTCGGTGAGATGTTTGGTGTGAGAGAACTTCAGGTCCTGTCCGGTCAGAGTGTTGCCGGAGGCCGCTGGCGCGCTTACGCCGCGGACTACCTGAGCGACGTTGGGATCGATTATGAAACGGCGAAGCTTGTGATAATTTGGATTCTGCTCCTCGCTGGATGTATGGCAGCCGAGGCAGTCCTCGTTTTTCGAATCCGCTGCCAGCCGCGGTTTGATGTCCGGGATTGAATGGCACGTCGAACATTCACGATGTGCTGGGAACGTCGCTTTTTCTCCGCGGGCGTCAAACTGATGGCAAGTCTTGCAGTCAACCCTGGCGCCAACGACCTGGGTCACCTTTCCTTTTGTGCCCAGATGAAGTTTGTGCGAGAAGTCAAACAGTATGGCGCTCGGCTTGTTGTAGGTTGGAAAACTGCGCAACTCAGGCAACTGGTCCTCCACCACTCTAGTATGGCAGACGGTGCAGAATGCCTTGTTCTGCGTTTGCGGTTCGAACCACTGCTGGTGGCAGGTGGTGCAGCTGTCGTGGCCCGGCCTCGCCACGGTTGCATCCGCCTCGCTCGGCTTATGACAATCGACGCACTTCGCTCCGGTCTTCAGATGCTGACTGTGGCTAAAGACGGAGGCCCCCCCTTGAGGCGCGGCCCGGGCAGTGGACACACCGGCGACAACCCACGCCGAGAAGTCCGCCAACGCCACCAACACAAACGCGGCTACAATGACGATCTTGAGTTGCGAGTTTCTTGTCACGTTCATTTCAGCGCTCGTAGCACTGATACCCTTACCGGCTAAACCGCCATTCGAAGCGAACCCTGAAACCCTGCGTGTAATCAATGTCGGGGTTCAGGAAAGCGAGCTCCCGATCGAACCCGTATTCAAGCAACAGTTTGTAGTCCCTTGCGACGCGCCACCTGAGACCGGCCGTGTACCCGGTTGTGTCCATTCCTTCCAGACTGATCAAGCGGCTCTGAGTGTTAAACCGCCGATAAAATACTCCGCCCTCAAGCGTAAGATTGCTGAGAAGATGGTACGCTGCGTTCGCATAGACTTCGTGAAAAGTCTTCTCACCTTCGCGGCCGATGTCGAAGAAAGACGTCGCCTCTTCAGCATTCGCGCGACTCAAGTGCCGGTAGCGATATTCTGTCCCAATCTCGAAGGCCGACGAAGGATAGTAGTCCGCGTTGACGCGATACTCTTGAAACGAATTGTCAAAGGGTCCTTCGTCCTCGCTGCTGTTCACCTTCCGCACCCATACCGTTCCGCCAATCCCTGCCTTCGAGGTCAAGTTGCGATATCCATCAATGTAGAACTGCGTGTAGGGATTCACGCGGCCCAGGTTCAGCCGTCCGCTCGCGTCAAACGCTTGTCCAGTTGGCGGCAACGGGAAGAACCTGAAACGAATCTGGTTCTCTGGATTCCGCGCAAACGCCCGATACGTCTGATCGTAGATGAAATCGTTGTCAGTAAGCTTCTGCAAGAAGTTCAGCGTCACACGAGTCCTGGCGCCTGGTGACACGTAAGTCGCTCCCAGGTTCAGATCGACCGGATCAGCGTCTATGAGAAACAGGCTTCCGTTCAGAATCCACGACTCACCCAGCAGATGCCGGACCGCCAGGGTATGGACGTTATCTATGTAGTGTAGAAAATCGTATTGAATTGTAGTTTGTTCGTTCGCCCTGAAGAGAAAGTTCTGGCCGACCACTAAACGTTGCTCCGGGTCCGAATAGAACGTCACCCGCCGCCCGCCGAACACATCCAGCGAGAACCTCGGGTGCTTGATCGACACCGTGGCGCCGTCCATGCGCAGTGGTGTTGCTCCGTAGGCGTATTGTCTGCCGACCCTCAGGCTCACCTTGGATTCCGAGTCGGCAGGCAGAAACCCTTTTACATCAGCAAAGAATGTGAGTGGTTCGAAAATCCTTCGCCCGACGAAGTTGTCGGTGATTCCAAGAAAGGTAGACGCTTCGGTAGAGCCGTCAAGATCCGCCGAGTATCTGAACGATATCTGCGTGTCAACGCTCAGCCTGCCAGCCGCGAGATCCCTGATTGCAGCCGAAACGTAACCGACGAATTGTTCGTCGTTGGGCTCGAAGGCGCTGGGAACGAAATGAATGGGGGCGTCGGGCACCGAGAATGGCGGCACCGGTGACGGGAACTGCAAGGCTAGGCTGGGTTTTCCAGTGTACTTGATCTCGTCGCGGCGGTACTCGGACATCAAATAGAGGCTAAAGGAAGGCGGCCGTTGCAAGACCGTCCCGGCTTGCGCCGCGGAGCTCCCTGCCTGCAAATTCCAAGTCCGCGCAGGCGGCTCGAAGTTCGCAACGATTTCAGACTTGCTCAACGACGCGATTTTTGTTCCGCCGGGCTCGCTGGCGCTATCGCCGGACTGAACTTTGACGCGTCGGGGTCGAGTTTCAGCCAGGGCGACTTTCGAAGCCTCGCTCGCGCTATCGCCGGGGCCCCTTTCGACTGCGGGGTTAGCAGCATCGTCTGGCTCAGTCTCCGTTTTTCGGTCCGGCTCTGGGATCTTCCGCTCTGAGTTCGAAGGCACGCGCGAATCTTGAGCGGCCCCAGTGCTGAGTTGGTCCGGCCTTTCGGGCTGTTGTTCGAGACGAAGGCCCAGGCCCCTGCCGGAGAGGCAAATCAGACACAGTGCTGCAAACGATAGCCTCGCCAGCTTTCCGGATCGCGAAGGCCTACCCATTTGAACTCCCGTCGCAAGGACGCGCAGTCTGCTTCTTCGACCTTCTGCTGTTGCGCGCGCTAATCATCAAGCCGATCATCGCGGTGAGGAAGAAGGCAGCGAAGATCGTTAGGTTGCCGCTTGCGTCCGCTCGCCGGTCTTGCCCTTTACCATCACGATTCGCCTGACGCGTCGCGTGCGCCGAAGCGCCTTGCTGTAGGACAATGTTGCCCAGTCCGTTGCCTTTATCGTCGGAAGAACCGGGCTCGATGACAACATTCACGTTGCGCATCTTGTCCATTGTGGCGCGGCTCAACGCCCCCGCGCCAACCGCGGTGCTGTCACGGAGCGTGCGTCCGCTTGAATCCGCGAGCTTGTCGAGCTGGCGGCCACGCGCGATGCGCAGCAGCCTCTGCCCCGCAGCAACGGGGAAGGTGGTTATCTGGAACGCCGCCTGGTTTCCGTTAATCTTGACGTTCGCTCGATCAAACGGCGTCAACGGGTCTCTAAGCGCCAGGGTCAGGTTGAAGTTGGTATCAAACACATTATCGAGTGCGTTCGATGGAAATGCGCTTGAGTTGAACAGGCGCTCCCTTATGTCTCGGAAGTCCGTCACGTTGATCGCGCGCAACCCGTTCTTGCCGTCTGAGACCATGGCAAAGGTTCTGAAGGGAACAACCGCCATCGCCACCGATTCCGCATCGTCAATGGGGTCGTTGCCGTTATTGCGCTCGCCATTGGTTATCGTCGCCAGCAATTGGGGTTGCGCGGGGAGGGTGATGTCAATGATGCGAAGGCCGTTTGCGCCATCAGCCAGGTAGACTCGGTTGTCCGCATAATCAAGTCCGCGAGCCTCGTCAATCACTCCACCCGGATTGAATGTAGTGACGAACTTCGGATTGCGCTCGTCGCGTATGTCAACGACAGCCATCCCGTTATTGCCGTTGGCGATGAAAGCAAAGGCGCCATACACCGCAACGTCCAGGGCGTTGCCTCCCGTGTTGACGGTTCCGACAATGCTCGGGTTGTTCCGGTTGCTCACATCAACGATGGTCAAACCCGCCGGGCCGTCGGCGACGAAGAGGAAGTCGCCTTCTATGCGTACCTTGTTTGCGAATCCCGGTGTAGCAACCTGTCCGACAACGCTCGGCCCGGCTGTGAAGACCTCGTGGATGAAGACGACCTTTACTCCGCCTTCTCCGTCGGCGACGTAGACGAACTCATCAGAAAGATCGCTGCTTACGACATCAACACCCTGTGCATTCGTCGTCGGCACAACGGCCGCGACGGTGGGTCCAAGAGCTTTGCGCAGACTCTCGGCCGAGGCGTCCGGGTCGCTAAACTCGGCGCGGCGTTCGGTCTTGAGTATCTGCGCGCCATCCCGCGCGGTGGCCAGCACTATTTTCAACCCACCGGTTCCGTCGGCGACAAACACGAGGTCAGCCCCGCGTATCACGTGGTCTTTCGCCGTGTAGTTGCGAATCAACGCAGTGTCGCGCGGGTTCACGAACGCAGCGCCGTCCTGCGTACCGTCAAATTCGACCTTGCGCAGCTTGCCGTTCACGCCGTCATTCGTGTTGTTCACGTTAAAGCCCGGAAAGACGTTGTTGGCAAGCTTCTGCGCAGCGGCTATCTCGGCTATAGGTCTGGCGGCCGTATCGCCTCTCTTCTGCGGCGCATCCGCTTCGTTTTTGATGACCTTCGTTTCCTGCTTGATGTCCATCATCAAGAGTCCGGGGTTCGGCCCTTGAAGCGGCGCAAATACCCAATCCCCAAGGTCGTGATAGCGGCCCGTCCCGAGTCCGAAGCTGCCAGCGAGCAAATTGTTGTTGATAATATTTCCGGAGTTGTCCCTCAGCGTATGGCACACGTCGCAATCTTTCGTCTCCTTCAACCTGACGGTGTGCGGCATATAAGGATTGAGCGTCGAGCCCGAGCGCGGGCGGTCTCCCGTAAAAAGGTCGTGCGTCGTGGCGGTGAAGCTGGTGTTTTCAACCAGCGTATCCCCGTTCGGGCCGCCGACGCTGAAGTTCAACTCCATGATCGAGCGGAATGGAGAAACTTTATTGAATTCGGTGTCCCCGTTGGTCCCCATTATGAAAGACGAGCGGACGATGCCGAAGAAAAAGAAGTTTGGGTTTGGGACGAACTTCTCACCCATCCATATCTCCATCATCTGCTGGTCATTGCGCCGCGGTTGGTTGTTTATCTCTAACGTGCTGCCCGGTGTGACCTTCGGGAAATAGTCCTGCGTGTAGTGGCAGGCGAAGCAACTGGGCGTGGCTGCATTGTGACAGGTGTAGCACTCTACCTTGCCTTGTTCCCTGCTGTTGTTGATATGCGCAAACTCTTTCGGGTTTGAAACGGACTTCTGGCCCATCGCTTCAAAAGCATCCCTGTTGAAGTGTTGGTTCCCCCTCGTTATCGCTTCTTTGACCTGCGGAATCCGCCAGAAAAGCCCATCTCTCACTCGCGAGCGCTGTATCCTGGATCCATCTCCGCGAATCTCGAAGAAGGGAGTGCCGTTTTCGTCCATGGATTGCCTCAGATCATTGTTGCCGTTCGGGCCTGATGTTTTCAGCGTAGCGAGTTTCTTCGCCGTCCCGTGACAATCCTGGCACTCTATCTCTATCGCGTCCCAGTTGCGTGTATAAATGTTGCCATCGCCGTGAAGGTCTTGATAGAAGTGGCAATCAATGCACTCCATCCCTTTTTCAAGATGAATGTCCATCAAGCGAACGTTTCCGGTCGCCCCGCCGTACATAATGCGCATCTGCCGACCATCCTGCGCGTCCGAGCGCTGGAGCCGGTCGGGAATATCAAGCATCCCGTTGTTGTTCTTATCCTCGCCGGAATCGAGTATGCCGTTGTTATTGAGGTCTTCCGATACGCCTTCCCCATCCCCTCTGCCGTCCTTATCTTTAAGGACCTGGCCATTGACGTCCACCGTCACAAAGTTATCGAACATATTCACCTTGGTTCCCTTGGTGTTGGTGAACTGGAACGGGATGTTCTTGCCCGTCGCGTCTGCGGCGGTAGACCAGCGGAAGTTGAAGTTGTTGTTTTCAACCTCAAAAGTTCCCTTGAATGCCACGTCAACTCTGGTCGTGAAGACGTGACAGATGCCACACTGGTTGGTGGGTATCTTCGTCGTCAACTGGTGAATCGCGGGATAGCCGCGCTCGCCCTGGTCTTCACGCTGGCCCGTGACCGTATCGGTGGTTATCTGTCTGCCATTCTCCCTGACGGTCTTATCGAAAGGCTCCTCGTTGTGGCCGTCAGGCCGGTAGAGCATATGGCACGAAGCGCAGCCGCTGTTGCGATTGCGGTTGAAAGGGTTGGGCGGCACGAACTCTTTCTGATCGTTCACATTGGCGGTTCTACGGGCCTGCGCGAGCTGAATGCGGTCGGGTCGATTGTCATCGAACGGGAAGGGGAAGTTCTGATTGTTGTCAGGGAACAGACCGGGGTCAAAGGCGCGCACGGCGTTGAAGCCGGCATCGATCGGCTGATGCCCGACCGTGTCGTTGAATCCGTAAAGATCGAGGACCGTCTTGATCAGCGCTGATGATGGGTCGTTGGGATTTGCCTGTGAGTCGCGGCGAGGCCAGGAAAATATCTGCTTCTGCGCGCGCGGCAGCGCAGCGGCGACGATCCGCTTGCCTCCAATTCCGCGCAACCGGTTGGTCGGGGGTGAAGGGGGCAACGTGCTGCTCCCGTGGACGGCCGTCTTCTTCTGACCGTCCTTATCGACGAGAGGCGCACCGATGGCTTCGAAGTTGTCATTGAAGGGATCGTCATCGCTTCGGGCGATAGCCAGGAGCTTGGCGCTGTCGAATCGATTGGTCTTCGGATCATAAGCGCCGTCAATGTCATCGTAATTGACATTCACGCCCACCTCTCCGTCCCTTGGGTTCTGGCGCCCGGTCGGGTTGGTTCCCAACGGGTTGGCGTTGGTCGAACCAAGCGGCGCGTGATTGGCGTAGGTGGCTGTGGCGAACTGTGCTTGATTATTCGCCATGATGCTCTTGCGGGCCACCTCCACGATGTTCCCGTGACAGGAGGACATTGATGAACCGGCCGGAGATTGGCTTCCGCAGCTCACCATCGCCACACGATAGTCGCTTGGGTTTATGAATCGAACATAGTTCAGGTCACGGCTGTATTCCGCGTCTACGTGCGTGCCGATCAGATTGTTGTTGTCAACCGGGTCAAGGTTATTGTTGAAAACGTCAAACTCCGTGTCGCCCTTGCCCGGTGCTCCCGCGAACGCATCATCTATTCCGTTGGCCCAGTAAAACTTTGGATTCTTCGGGCGCACGTGAGCCTGGCTCATCAAATTCTTGTCGCGAATATTGGGATTTGGTCCCGTATTGACCGTGTCATTGCCACCGTGGCAGTCGGTGCACTTGAGCGCCGTCTTGGTATGAGCGGGCGTTATGCCCACGTGGCAATTGATGCAGGTCCCCCCCAAAAGCGCGTCTGCACCGACTTGAGATGAAGAGATAGCCGAGCTCTGTTTATGGTCGGGACCAGCGGCCGAACCATGAAAGCTGATCGGGTCGAGGCTTTCCGGCGTCGTGTGCGGGTTGCCGGACGAAGCGGCCCGACGGGGTACTTTCCCTGCGCTGTTGGGAAGCCATAGGAGCGAGAAGATGCAGCCGAGAAAGAGCAAAACGGCCAACTTTGCGCGCATCCGCCCGTCCATGTTCTCCTCCTGGATACAACACCGACCTGCCGTCACCTGGCGACCGCAAGAAAATATTCTCTTTCGGATATTAAGTCAACGCACGAGCCGATTCGTCCGACTGGATTCACGCCGGACGTTTCACTTCTTGTGGCATTCGGCGCATTTTGTGGGACCGGCCTTCGATTGCAGATGACATCCTGTGCATGATCTCTCGCTCTTGGTCCCGTGCGACGCGGCATAAAACGATACTTGAGTCGCCGCGCTCGCCTTCTTGTTGTGCAGATGGCAAGTATCACACTTG
Organism: Blastocatellia bacterium; assembly: GCA_049273855.1. Taxonomy (GTDB): domain Bacteria; phylum Acidobacteriota; class Blastocatellia; order UBA7656; family UBA7656; genus Onstottus_B. Next base: position 65,127 of record JBASRN010000295.1, on the reverse strand, counting down.
TTGTTTTCGCCAGTGTGGTGGCACTTGGCGCAATCGCCGACATTCATATGTTGCCCGTGATCGAAGGCAACCGCACCGAAGCTGGCTTTGAAGACCACCTTGCCGGGAGGGTCCGGTTCCGCTTTGGCCTCGGCGGTGTTAGCAGTTGGTTGGGTGGTCGGAGTCGTTGTCTTAGGCGGGGTCGTGGTGGTCTTAGTAACGACGTCCGGGACTTTCTGCGACAGGTCCCGGCCGCCCCCCGCCCCGGCTCCGCCCGGCCCAAACTTCATGCTCTGGCCAAGGTGCGGCGGCTTGTTCTTGCCCTGATGGCACGACATGCAATCGATGTTGATCTGGTAACGCTGATTGATGTCGCGCGTCATCTTGATCATCTGGATTGACATCTTATGGGCAGCCTTGTCGCCTTTCTCGAGAGCGTTCGGCACGTGGCAATAGTCGCAGCTGACCCCAAGGGCCTTGTTGAAATTATCCATGAACGGGGTTATCTGGCTTGCCGGAATGCCCTTGAGCGCCTGAATGTTTTTGAATGCCTTCTCGGCGGGCATCTCCTGCGCGCTCGTCCAGACGAACTGACCGCCAACCACAAAACAGAAGAGAGCAAAAAAGGTTAGCTTGAAGCGTTTGATCATTCCGACCTCCCGAAACCCGGTTACAAGTTCGCTGCTGCGTATTCCGACAAGAATTTTCCGGCCCTACTATAACGTCCGAATCGTATGAAGGCAATCGCTAGTTAGCCCTCACCAGCGCAATGTCGCTTTTTCTTCCGGAAAAATTCAATGGAATGAATATGTACGGTCGTCGCAACAAAACTATCGCGGACTGCCACAAGATCGCTACATCATATTTCTTCCGTGGCAGCGGGCGCAGGCGTTACTCACCAGTTCACCGCCGAAAGCTCGCCTGCCGTTGTGGCAACCACCGCACCCTTGAAACGCCGCTCCACGATGCTCTCTAAGTTGCGGCAGTGATACCTGAACAGCGGTCTCACCGAGCACCTTATGACATTCGGTGCAACCGATTCCTTCGCGCTGTACGTGGGCCTGGTGGGTGAATCTGTAATTGTAAGCTTTGCTCATCGCGGAGGGCGGCTTCTTATTCCCGGTAGTTGTATGGCATTCGCCGCAGCTCGCTCCTCCCACCTTCTCGCCGGCCTTCACCTGATCGGGAGCCTTATGGCAAACATAGCACTCCCGGTGCGCCGGGAATGTGGTCCTCGCTCCGGCGACCGCGTGGCAACTTGAGCAATCGGCCCGCTTCTCGCCGCTCACATAAGTCGCGTGTGTCTTGTGCGAGAACTCGGTTCCAAAGGTTTGCCTTTCAGGGAAGGTCAGCACTTTTGGTTGCACTGCATTTATACCTTCGTGACAATTGGAGCAGATGCCGAACTGCGTCGAAGTGAACTCTTTGATGTGACAAGATATGCAGGCGCGGTGGCCCGGGAGCACTGGCTTGGCTGCGTCGGCCCTTCGCACATGACACACATCGCATTTAATTTGACTGTGTCTTTGCGACGTATGGTCGAATTTGCCGCTGGCTTGGGGTTGAATTAACAGCGAGGCCGGTTCACCCGCAGCCTCGCTCTTTCCAACGAACGCGCCAGACAGGGCCACTGCCGCGAGGAAGAAAGAGACGACGCCTTTCTTAAGCCGGTCTATTTGCCTCGACACCGGCGCTTCCCGCGGCGGAGTTATGCCGAGAGCGTCAAACCCAGCAGCTTGATCACTACCTCCGCACGAAAACAAAGTCCCCTCCTTCGTCTCCCGTCTCCCGAATCTCACCGTATTGCGGGGTCTGTTTGTTAGGGCTGTTGTTGATGATCGCTTTTCGCATACTGCTGAACAATTCTTCGGCGGAGACGTACTTTTGCTGGTTCTCAGCCAATCGCTTTACGAGATACTCCACGAAGACGCTCTTATCGGGAACCATCTTCATAGCGCCGCTCGTCATCGCTTTGCGACTGGGCAGCCGATACAACTCCTTGACAGATGCTTGCGCATCGCTGAAGGCGTCGCGCGTCTTGAATATGCTGCCGCTAAAGCAAGCATCCGCGATTAGCAGCGTGTGCTTTGCTTTGATTCCGCCAAGATAATCTCTCAGGGTGCTGTTAGGCAGCCACTCGGAGCGTGTGTCTCTCTTCGCATTACTTGGCAGCCAGAATCCCTGTTTTAGTGTTTCATCCCAATACCCATGCCCCGCATAGAAGATCAACAGGCTGTCGTTCTCGGTTATTTTCCGGGTCAATTCGTCGAGCTTGTCGATAATGGTGGCGCGATCTGGGTTTCTCAGAAAGATGATATTTCTCTCTTCAAAGCTGTAGTTGCCGGTTAGGATGGCTTTCAGTCGCGATGCGTCTTGAATAGGGTGGTCCAGGCCATTCACACTGGGATCGCGATAGTCCTGCACCGCGATGATAAGCGCATAGAATCTTCCACTGATGAAAGCGGCTTCACTGCCCGCGGGCTGAATCACACCCTTTATCGAATCCGATTCGCGGGTGATTGCAAACGCAGTTTCGGATGTGTTTTTCTTTGTATCCGTCGCTCTTACACGAATCTGGTTTTCTCCGACGGCCAGTAACACTTGCGCTTGAAAATCTCCATTCGCCGAAAGGCTCGCCTCAACATCATTAACCCATACTTCGTAGACCCCGCTTTCATCCGTTGCCCGCCCTCTCACGGTTATCGCTTTCTCTTTGCGAACAACCTTCAGCCCTCTCTCAACCGAAGGCTCGAAGATTGTGACCTGCGGAGGAGCCGTGTCGGCTGCCGCGTGGTAAATAACTTCAACAGATTGGACGCCGTGAAGAAGATTCGTTCCCTCTTTTGAGGCGACTTCAAGAACGTTTTCTCCGGGGACCACAAAGTTTGTTATGTCGATGATTGTCCTCTTGAAGGACGATTCGGCAAAATCAATTGCCTTCCTGCCATTGACCTTGACACGCATCGAAGACAATTTGCCGTCGCCGGAAAGGGACAGCTCCTGAACCGCCAGCTCCACTTTCGAGTATCTGCCGGCGTGACTCCAAATGAACTTAATCGGAACCCCAATGTAGACCCTCCAGATGTGTCCTAAATCGTTTCCCCATTGCTTCGTGTTAAATATGTCGCGGTATGCCCCTTCCACGCGCATCGCACTCCGGCTCGAGACCTGACCGCCCTTGATTGATGCTGAATAAACCTTTTGCTCCGGTTGTTGCGCTTGCGCGACGCTCCAGCACAGCACGATCAAGGAGGAAACGGTCGCAAGGATGTTTCGCATGTACTTCATCTCTTCGTCGGGCTTCGTCACCCAATCTTGATCCCTATGCCTTCAAGAAACTTTGTCGGCTTCTCGCCTCCGATGAGCGCAAATACGTAGTCATTTGCCAGCCGGGCCTTCTCCTCTTTCGAGCGCGTGTCCATCAACACAACTTCCTTCTCGGTAATCTCTTTGATCTCGGTGCGGAAGAAGACCTTTATTCTTCCGGCGTCCATACAGTCGTACACGTCCATCTTGTTGCCCAGCTTCAAGTCGCCCTTGAAATCGCTTCTAACCACCAGAGCCACTTCGTTGTTACGAGTGAAAGTGACTTGATCGCCCACGCGCTTGAACCCGGTCAGAGCAACGGCGGACTCGATCGACGAGTTGCCGGCCCCGACAATGATGCACTTCTGGTTTACGTAGTCGTCCGGATCCGACAACTTGTACTTGACCTTGGAGTCGTCGCAAGGCGGAGGTGTTCTGACCGGAAGCTTCTGGCCGCAGCGCACACAGAAGACCTGTTGACCGCTTCGCGGCTGGCCGCACTGCGGACAATGCCTTGCCACCATCGGCCCGGGTTGGACTCGCATCGTAAGCTCTTCACCGGGTACTCTGAGTTTCATTGGAGTGCCCCGATTACCGATCGCCAGAATCACCGCGCGAGCTGTGTATGTCGATTTCTCCTTGAGCTTGCCGGCCTCGGTCGTGACCTTGAAGACGCCGTCCTCTTTCTTGATGTCCTTGCAGCTCTCGTCTTCATTGACTTCGATCCCATTCTGCATCATCGAGTTCATCCACGATTTCAGGATGACTTCTCTTTGATTGCCGACGCCCTCGAGCGGCACCCCGCCCTTCGCGTCCACCGTATCAGGCTTGAAGAAGACATACTTGCCTGCGGGATAGTTTTGAATTGTGCTGACGACCTTGTCCTGTTCGACGGCTATGTACCTCAAGCCTCTTTGCTTCGCAATGGCCGTAGCCGACAGTCCCGCCGGACCAACGCCAACTATTGCCACATCGTATTCTGCCTTCGCCTCACCCTGGCTCCGAATGTCTTCGAGCACATAGTCGATAACCTGCGCGCCTTCATTTATCGCGTTCTTGATCAGCGGGACACCCGACACATCGCCGACCATGTAGACGCCCGGCACGTTTGTCATCAAGCGCTGGTTTCTGCTGGGCACTTTGCGAGGGGGGATCTTCTTGGTGCCGTTGATGATGATGCATGCCTTTGGACTCGTCGGGCATTCAACAGTGCACCCAGTGTCCTCCATGCACTGGTCCAGGGCGACGGGTGTGGATACTCCGTTGACTATCGCGAGCACATCGTGAGGGCACGCTTCAACGCATGCGTGGCACCCTATGCACAGGACCGGATCGATGACAGGGTGTGGATAAGCCGGTCCATCGGCTTTGAGTTTTGCGAGATCGAGAAACTTTGTGCCCGCTTTTTGAACCTCGTCCTGAGTGGTAGCCTCGGAAGCGGGGCCGGCCAGGAAGTTCCTTCGACGGATGCTGTTGGCGGCCAGCAACGCGACGCCAAGCACTGGCACGACCGCCAGCATTCCCGCCCAGCCGTACCAGGGCAATCCGCCGACGTTCAAGTCCGACTTCAAGCTCCACCTTGCCCCGGTGTCGTCGTGACGAATCACCTGGGCGCCGCCACTTCCAATCTGCGGGATGTTCGCAGCACTCGCTTGAGAGCCCGATTGATCCTCAATCGCCGATGAGACCCGCAGGGCAGCGACTAGGTCCTTCTCGCCACCGTGCTGGACGTGGCAGGAAGTGCAATTCGGCCCGAAGATCGCTCCTCCCGCGTCGAACGTTGTGCTATGACACGCCGCGCAAGTGGCGCGTGGCGACTGATGCAGTCCTTCTTCGGTATGAAGACCAGCCGAGTGACAATCCGTGCAGTTAGTACGGCCCTCCTCCCTGCCGGAGACATGGAGGACGTGGAATTGCTCGAGCGGCGTGTACTTCGAGGCGGTGTCTGGAAGTCGCTTCTTGGACCACGAGGCTTCGGAAAGACCGGTCCACTGCCACTGACGATTGACTACCGGGTACCCCACCGAGCCCCCATGCGGAGAGCCAATCGGCTGGCCTTTGAACTTGTATGTGTCGTTGTGACAGCTGACGCACATAGCCGAGCCAACAAGACCGGGACGAAAGCTCGCGCCCATGTGCTCACCGTGACAGCTCACGCAGGTGAGCCCGCCGTCCGTATGGACTTTGGAAACGGAAGGTTCGAACGCCTGCGTCTGATGGCAGCTGGTGCAGTTGGCTTGAATGCTGGTGGTTGCGCCGTGACACTCAGTGCATGAGCCGCCGTTCGCCCGCAAGGCGATACCACGCTCGCTTACTTGAGTGGCGGTGTGAGGCGACGAAATGACGCCCGGAGAGTAAGCATCGCTGTGAGCAAACAATGCGACGGTGGATACGACCGCCACGATTACAACGCCCCACGCAAAGTACGATTTGCGCCATAGCTTTTGCAGGTCTCGCGTAGGCCGCCAATTGAACTGGGACTTGCCGACTCGCCGGTCGCCTCGGGGATGCAGCAGCGACTTCTCGGCGATCTTGCCGGCTTCTCGCTTTCGCTTCTCCCAGAAGACCATGAGGGCCTGCTCGGCCTGAGGGGCCAGCACGCCGGTCAGGAGACCTGTGCCACGTAGCTGCCTGGTTGGAGCCTTGGGAGGTTGAGCTGCGACGCGGCGAAAGACCTGGGTGGCCTGGCCGGCTTCGTCCGGGGCCGGGGCCTGGGCAGGAGTAGGAACGGCGGCGGCGTGCGCGTCCTGCAACTGAGCCTCCGGCTCCATCTCCACCGTAACTGCCAGAGCGTCCTGGACGTATTTAAGCCTGAGAATGTAACGGCCGATCTGCAGAACATCGCCGTCAGCCAGCGGAGTCCTATCCACTAGCTCGCCATTCAACACCGTTCCATTCGAAGACGAAAGGTTGAATATCCAATACTCGCCGTTGAATTCTTTTATGCCGGCGTGTGTGCGAGACACGGTCCTGTGATTGAGCGAAAGATCATTGCTAATCAGCCGCCCAATCGTCAGGCCTTCGCTCTCGACAACGACGTCATCAACGGTCAAATCGTTTCGCTTGATTATGAATCTGTTCTTAGCGGCCATCGTCAATTCCTGCAAAAGCCGGCGATTCAGGCGAAATAGATAACCTGTACGATGTGAACAAGCATCAGCGCTAACATTAACGAGGTAAAGACCACGTGAGGCACCAGCCACAACTTTAACGTGCGGTGGAGCAGGATAAGCGCATCGAGTCGCCGCAGCGTGGCGGCGGCTGCGACCGCCCGGTCAAACTTGCTGCGATCCGACGGGTTCGGCAGCGTCTCAGCGTCCCGTTGACACTCGCGCCGAGCCGATTCCACCATTTCGGCAAGCGGCGCTCGCGAAAGGTACTGTTTCACCAGATAGCCGAAAGTCAAGTAGCGTGACACCGCCCGAGTGACGACCTTCTTGACAGGTTCCGCGGACGAAGCAGCTATGTCGCGGACCTCATTTTGCAGTTCAGTCCGCCGCGCAAGCAGATCATCTATCAACAATGGCTCGCCTTCGATTCTCGTCAGCAGACGGGGCACCACCAGGTAGCAGAAGATCCCAAACAGACCCGTCAGCACCACCAGGTCGAAAGAGATCATCAGGACGGTCGTCAACGCGCCGCCCGAATCCGTGCCTCCGTGCAGAAGTATCATTATTCCCGCGATGACTCCAGCGTAGGCATGCGCGAGCATCCAATACCGCAATGCGCCCTTTCGCTTCGTATAGACCTGGCGCCGAACCGGATAAGTCATGACCGCCGCGATACCCAAAAGACCCACCAGCCCGGTGATCCATCTCATGTTGAGAAAGCCCACCAACCGCTGACCCAATCCGAACTCGCTTATGCCAATTATGGCAACTGCCGCCAGTACAACCGTCAGACCGATGCCAGCCAGGTGGATCATTCTCCGAGGCGGATCAGATCGATGGATGTTTCGGCCGATGGCGTGAGTCTGGTCCCTCATCAACAATCCTTCGATACGGCCGATCTCGGTGAAGTACTCCTGAGGGTTGATGCGGGCAAGCGCGCCGGTCGGGCAATTCTCTTCACAACCGTAAGCCGGCTCTTTGCTCCCCGCCGGGTTCATCGAAGTCCCGCTGCAGAGGTTGCACTTCACCGCCATCAAATCGTCCGTTGCGTCAATAGCAGCGGGAAGCGGGTCGGGGGTCAGCCGCAGGAAATCGCGAAGCTTCCATGCAACACCCTTCGCACCCGCAGGCGCGCTCTGTCCTTTGCGCGAAATCATCGAGATCGCGTTGTAGGGGCATTGAGTCGCGCAATCACCGCATCCGATGCAGGTCTTGGCATCGATGTCTATGTGGCCACCACCGAATCGACCAATAGCTCCGGTGGGACATCCCGTCAAACACTCCGGATCCTGGCAGTGCATACAGACCGCGGGTGAGAGCACGCTTTGAGTCGCGCGCGGGCTGGGCCGCTCGAGCCGGGTCACGTGTATCCCGTGACGCATTAGCCGCGACTGTCCGTGGATCTTGTGACAAGCGAGCGAGCAGTTGCCGCACCGCACGCACAGTTCCATGTCCATCACCAGGAGATTGGTCGCATCGACCAGGCCGGTTTCGATCAGGGTCTTCTGGGCCTCGGTTTCCTTCTCGCGCACGGCCGCTACCGAACTCACCAGCGCACCGAAGCGCGGAGGGCTGAAGCGCATAAGCTCGCGCTCCAGGGTCTCGCGCAGCGGCGCATTCTGGCGCAGCCGCTTGATAGAGACCTCCAGGACCTCGGTGCGTCCCATAAGCGTCCCTGAATACGGCCACACAGCTTCCTTCAAGATCCCTTCGATACCAAACCAGAAGCCGTGGCCCAGAAAGTCTTCGCTGTCAGGCTGCTCCGAACGTCGCATCCAACCTTGCTTTATGAAGTAGATCTGATCGACGGCTACCTTTTCGCGAAAGAGGACATGATTCTTGCTAAAGACGCGGAACGCGGCGAGGGTCTTTAGGTCCCGAGTCATCTGCGGCGTCAGCGAGACCACCTGCTTGAGTTCCTCGATTATGTTGTCGCGGCCGTGAGACCGATAAGATGAATCCAGAGCCTCCCCGAACGCCGGAAGCTTTCGAAGCAGACGCAGAGCCGGCCGCTGAATCTCCAGGATCTGCGCCGTGCCGCCCGCCGGAGCTTTGACCGTCGCGCTCCGCGGCACGCCCGCCAGCACACTCATCTCGCCAAACTGAGTCCCCGGCTTCAACTCAGCTACTTTCACAGTCTGATTATTCGGTGTAACGATGAAGACCTCGGCCACGCCGCGCACCACCACAAAGAACGTATTTCCACCCCACTCGCCCTCGGTGACTATGGCCTCGCCCGGCTCGAATGTCAGCAACCGTACGTAAGGACCGACTTTCTTCCCGCCGTAGTTGCGGCCATACACGGTGACTTCCAGATCCAGCTCGTGGTCGAAGTGACCGTCGTGCTTCGACAGAAGCTCGCTGGTTGATGGAAGTTCGCGGATCGCGTCAATGACCTCGCGGCGGCTCTTGTGTTCACGCGGCATGGGAATCGCCTTCGTAGCGAACAGAACGTCGAGGTTCTGCGTGCTCAAAACAGATCTTCGATGATTCCGATGACAATACACGGGGGAGATCGACGAGTCAACGAGTTGAGAGCACCTTCTTTACTCATATTGACAGGTCACGGAAGCGCTATTAAGCTGGAAGCAACAAGCAAGGAGAGCCCTGAGCTAGTTCTTAGATGATAGCCAAACGTCCTCACATCCGATCCAACCTCCTGATAATTGCGTTCTTGATTTGCGGTTGCGCGGTTTCGGGCGGTGGGATGAGCCACAGCGCTCAAGCACCAAAGGACGGGCGTGGAATGCGAGTTCGGCCATCCGCGACCGTGGTGTCTCTACCCAACAGCTCAAAACGTTTTGCGCTCGTCATCGGCGTAGACGAGTATCAGGATGCCCAGATCAACAGACTCGGAGGCGCGACCAACGACGCCAAGGCAATCGTCGACGCGCTGATCCAGTACGCCGGTTTTCCGAGAGATCAGGTAGTTCTGCTGACTGGTGATCAACCCGCGGAGCGCAGACCCACCCGAGGAAACATCCTGCGCAGGCTTTCAAATCTTCGCACTGCCGCCCCAAAAGATGGACTGCTTCTCGTGGCCTTCGCGGGCCACGGAATCGAGCGCGAAGGACAGGCCTACCTGCTGCCGTCTGATGCTCAAGTGAGCGGCGACGTCACCCTTCTGGAAGACACCGCCATCAACGTGGAAGAGATGCGCAAGAGGATCGTCCAGACCGGGGTCGGACAGGTGGTGATGATCTTGGACGCGTGTCGAAACGATCCTTCCGCCGGGCGTGGTGACTCGGACAACCCGCTCACAAAACGCTATACGCAAGCGTTCAACTTCGAGGAACGGAATGTCGAGATCCAGGCTTTCGCAACACTGTACGCCACCGAGGTTGGTCATCGCGCATACGAATACACCGAAAAGAAGGAAGGCTACTTCACCTGGGCGCTTGTGGAGGGGTTGAAAGGCGCCGCGGCGAATCCCAACGGCGAGGTCACGCTGAGCGGGCTGGTTAGTTTTCTTCAGGATACCGTGCCCAAGCGTATACAACTCGATCTGGGCTCAGGGAAGATGCAGAGACCGTTCGCCGTGATTCAGGGCTACAAGGCGAGCGACCTGGTACTGGCAAAAACCGCTGCCGCGGAAGATGTCTCTATACCCGACCGCGGGTCGATCGAACGAGATGCCTGGCAACAAGCCCAGGCCATCGCCAACGTTGCCAGTTATCGCGAGTACCTCAGAAAGTATCCCAGTGGTGTCTTCGCCGAAGAAGCCTCCTGGGAAGCCATACGAAGCAGCAGAGACCCCGAAGACTTCAAACGCTATCTCAAGACTTATCCCAACGGGAAAAACGCCAGGCTCGCCGTGATGCTGGCTGAAGATTCGCTCTGGGAGAGAATCCAAACTACCAAAAGTACCACTGATTACCAAATTTATCTGAGGGAATACCCCAACGGCCGCTACGCCGAGCTGGCCATCAGACGCACTCAACCGCCCCCGCCTCCAACGCCAAAAACAGACTCAGCGCCTCCGAAGCAAAGCAAGGGCGTATTGATCGTGCTGACGAATGCCCCGGCCGCCGGCATCGCTATCAAGCCGAGGGATCCGACCGTAAGATCAATCAGCGGCCAGAGCACTGCCGAGGGAAAATTTCGAGCCGAGCTTGTCCCTGGCGTCTACGACATAGAAGTGAGCGCGGCCAAGTACGCATCAAGGCGAGTGGAGGGAGTAAAGCTGGACACCGATTACGCCGTTAACGTGGACCTGACTCCGCTGGTCGGTTCAGTACAAATAGGCCCCGTCGAACCCGACGCGACTGTTCTGATCGACGGACAAAGGCCCGTTAAGTTCAACGTGAAGCGTGAAGACAAGCTGATCGAGTTCCTTGAAATCCCTGCTGGCTCGCACAAGCTCAAGGTCGTGCAAGCAAACCAGAACGAATGGGCCAGGGACATAGAAGTCGAAGGCGGCAAGACCAAGTACATCCCGACCGAGTTCAAAGCGGCAGTCGCAAACTTGATAGTGAGGACGGAACCGGAGGCCGAAGTCTACATCGACGATAACTATGGTGGGCGCGCCAACGAAAAAGGTGATCTGAAGGTGCTGAGCCTCGCTCCGGGGCAACACAGGATCAAGATCAAGAAGAATGAATACCAGCCGGTCGAGAAGTTACAAGTGTTCAGCGTGGGCTCGGCCGAGCTGAAGCTGCCGCTCGCGCGCGTGGTATTCTCACCCGAGTTTGTCGATGACTTTACGGGTGCAGCGGCTGCCTGGAACGCGCCGCCCACCTGGCAGGCCGGCCCGGGCAAGCTACGAGTACAGGGGAAGGGCATAGGGCTAATCAAGGACGCGAACTATAAGGATTTCAGGATGGCGTTCGACGTCAGCTTCGCGAATGGAAAGGGCGCTGTTTGGATCCTTCGCGCCCAGGACCAACAGAGTTACTACCTGTTCCAATTGACGGGTCCTAACGCCGCGACGCCAAACGTATTTCGGACCTTCCTCTATCAGGAAGGGCAGTCAAAGCTGCTGAAGCTCCTTCGGGTGCCCGAGAACCTGAGCATACCCGGCGACAAGTTTCACATAATCGTCGAGGCCCGCGGCTCCGAGATCAAGCACTCAATTCAGCTGAAAAGCAATCCCAAGGCTACACAGCCGCAGCCTTTCAGTCTCACGACCGACACAGCTTTTTCAAACGGTCGGATAGGCTTCGGCGCGATTGAAGACGAAGAGTTCATCGTTAGCTTTGTCAGTGTCATCCCGGCAAAGTGATTGCCCCTCTTCCGCGAGTCTGTATGTCCGCGAGTCTGTATTGATGCGGTAGTACTCTCGTGATATTCTGCGTTCGGCTCGCCTGCCGAGTTTTTACAGAACTCAACTCTTCCCCGAGGCTAGCGGGCTTTCTTCGCCACACTAACGGAAGTTGTTTACAACCTGGGAGGGTAATATGACTAGAGTTGGTGGAAAGCTGTTCTCAGTTTTGCTGGCACTTGCGATAGCAACATCATACGTTCCACATCTGAAGGCGCAGACACAGAACACCGGTGCTATCCAGGGACGTGTTTTCGAAGCTGTTTCCATCGCTCCGCTGCCGGGCGCCGTGGTGACGGTCACCCATGAAGATATTGGGCTCGAGCGATCTATTGTCACCGACAACGAGGGCTATTACTACGTCGGCATCTTGCCGGCCGGCAGATACCGAATCTCGGCATCACTCCAGGGCTATGAGAACGACCCTGACCCGAAGAACTCAATAATCACGGGCTTTTTGATACACATCACCAACACGGAAAAGGCGGACCAGCCCCCTCCGATCATCCTACGCAAGACCGCCGCTCCATCTCAGCCTACGACTTCTCAGCCCACGACGCCCGCGCCTTCTACTCCGCAGCCACAACCTACCAGCCCGCCTGTTGCTCAACCTCCTGTGCAGCCGCCGAGGCAAGTTTCAGCCCGGGATGAATCCGATGTTTCCCTGCTGGTGAATACGACGAACGCAACTCGAGGCGGAAGCTTCGGCGAGTTGCCTCTGTTGACGCTTCCGTTGCCCGGCGTGCGCACTTTTGACGACCTGGCTTTTTTGGTCCCCGGGGTCTTTGCTGCGCCTCAAGCGATTGGCACAACCGTTGGGCCTGGCATCGGACCGGGCGTCGGCAGTTCCGGGCAGTTCTCGGTCAACGGGTTGCGTAGCCGTTCCAACAACTTTACCATTGATGGGTCGGATAACAACGATGAAGAAATAGGCGTGCGCCGCCAGGGTTTCACCTCGCTCATACCGCAGTCAATCGAAAGCATCCAGGAATTCCAAATCTCAACTCTGCTGCCCGAGCCACAATATGGCCGAAACCTGGGTGCGCAGGTAAATGCAGTCTCTCGCTCGGGCGGAGGGGGTTATCACGGAACGGTGTATGGCTTTCTTACGGATAAGCGACTGAGAGCTCGCGACCCCTTCGATTTCGCAGGAGGGCCGGCTAGCACAACACTTGTTGCCAATGGAAGAACAGTCCAATTGAATGGACAGGATCTGACCGTCGACAATCCCGTAGACGACGAGAATTCCTTCACACGCGCGCAATACGGCTTCGTTATTGGCGGGCCACTTGTTAACCGAAAGACACACTTCTTTGCATCTTTCGAGCATCAAGACATTAACGCAAGCAGGGAATCACATTTCGCGGTGCCGACAGTGGCCGAACGAGGTTTGTTCAATACCGGTGCCACCGGCTTCCCTGTTTCGGTCGACGGGGTAATCAAAGAGCTGTTTCCGACCAGCAGCGCGGGAGATGCGTTCTTCAGCCTCTTCCCATTTCCGAATAACCCAATCGGCCCTTACGGTCCCAATACTTTTACAGAAGTGCTTCCAGCATCAGCCGATGGGACAATCTTTTCTGGCAAGCTCGATCATAACATTGGAAAGAACCACACTCTGATGGGAAGGTACAATTTTACCGATGACAACACGATTCTTCCGGTCACCGGTGAGGCGATTTTTTCCTCGTTGAGGGCGCTCATTCGCACGCAGAACTTTGCTCTTTCGTTTAGCAGCGCTCTTTCCAACAACGTCGCCAACCAGGCGCGGTTTTCATATGGGAGGACAAGCCTGAATTTCGAAGAAGTCCGAAATCCAATGTTGCTCCCATCCGAGCAGTTTCCGGATGTGCCTTTCCTCCTGAACGCGCCACTCCTTCAGAACTTTTCCTTACCCGGTGATGATCCGAGCTTCCGGACGTTCCTGACTGCCCCTAATACGGAACGGATCACAGGCCCTCTGGGGCAGGTCAGGGTCTCAGGCTACAGCCCCATCGGCGTGGACGTATTCTACTTTCCGCAAGCGAGAACCAATAACACGTTTCAGTACGCCGACACCCTCGTCTACAACAGACAGCGACACCGGTTCACGGCCGGTTTCGATATACGCCAAAATCAGTTGGATAACCGGCTGGACAGGAACTCGCGTCCGCTTGCGGTTTTCAGCGCGTCAAAAGATCTTTCCAACGTGGTAGACAATCTACCCGGTTCTCGGCCGGGGAGGATCACTGACGAGTTTTCTTCTGCTGTCTCAGGTTTTCTTTTAGGCAGAGACTTTGTTGCAGTGGGTGCTCCGACGGGCTTCTTCCAGACCCAATCGACGGTCTCTGACCCGACCATAAGGCTGCGCTACCTGCAAAACGATTTCTTCTTCTCCGATCAGATGAGACTCGGCTCCAACTTCACGCTTACCCTCGGCGTGAGGTACGAGCTTAACACCGTTCCGACCGAAGTTGACCAGCGGATAGAATCAACCTTCGACTCCCAGCCGGTCAAAGACTTTATCGCGTTCGAGCGCGATTTCATGCGAAACAATCGCAACAGGGACGTCTCCGGTCTCGAGCAATTCCTCGGCGGGCGCACGAAGATCTACGAGCAAGACAATAACAACGTGGCACCTCACGTAGCGTTCGCCTGGGATCCGTTCGGGAAAGGCACGACTTCGATTCGCGCGGGCTACGGCATCTACTATGATCAGATTCCCGGCTTTGTCATCAGCCAATCGAGCGGCGTTTTTCCGAGCTTCCTGAACCTCAACTTCGCCGGCGGGATCCGAGACGTCGGCGAAGGCGCGCCCCTTCTTCAAAATCTCAGGCTGAGTAACCCTGCGAGCATCGCCGCCCCGGGCACTCTGAACACCTTCGATTCTCAAAGTAACCCGGACCCATTTATTTTCATCTTGCAGCAGGAACTCGCGACCGCTTTCGCGAGCGCGCCGACCTTCGTTTTGCCTGCGGCTGATTTGGTGACCCCGTACGCTCACCACTGGGGAATCACGATCGAGCAGGCGTTCATGAGGGACTTCCTCGCCTCGGTCGCGTACGTGGGAACAAAAGGAACGCATTTGCTCAGGACCGCAACGCCTAACCTGGGGCCGAATTCTATACCAATCGTTGATAGCATCCAGGTCCGGAACGATTGCAATTCGGAGAATATTCTGACTTGTTTTCCGATCTTTAATGGTATAGTCGTGCCGCCGGCTTTCGGCAGGCCGTTTCCGTTGCTCGGCTCAATCACCACATTCGAGTCGGATGCTAACTCGAGTTATCATTCCTTGCAGCTTCAACTCCTCAAGCGGTTCTCAAACGGGATTCAATTTACGACCGCTTACACCTGGTCCCACGCCATCGACGAAGCGTCGGACCTATTCGACCTCGCGGGAACGCGGGCGCTGCCGCAAGACAGCTTTGACCGCCGTGCGGAACGCGCTGACGCCGGCTTCGACGTGCGCCATCGGTTTGTCTATAGCTTCATCTGGGATCTTCCCGTCTTCAGGGAGAACAGTATTCTCGGCGGGTGGCAGCTTGCCAGTATAGGCACGTTCCAGACGGGCCAGCCTTATACGCTCCTGAATTGCTGCGACGTAAACCTCGACGGCAATCTGACGGACCGGATCGGCACTCGCAACTCCTTCCGAGCGCCAGGCATTGAAAAAGTAGATATGGCTTTGAACAAGAACTTCCGATTCGGCGAGCATCAAAGGCTTGAAGTCCGAACCGAGGTTTTCAACCTGTTTAACAGGGTGCATTTCGGCATACCTGTACATCAATTGTTCTTCGGGAACCTGACGGACGAGGCGATAAGCGAAAAGCACTTCGTTGATACGCGGCTGCCACAGCGAACCATTCAGTTCGCGCTCAAGTATTCTTTCTAATCCCGTTCTAGCTGGATGGACTTGAGTGTGATTCCGGACTCACGAGTCGAGGGTGCAAAAGTGTGACGCCTGCGGAGTGATTCACTCTCCGCAGGCATCTCCAAGTTCAAGAACGCAAGGTGTCACCGCAGTCGGCTTACTGTCCGATGATGTCGCCCTTCATCCCGCCGAGCGCCCCTAGTAATTCGTTCTTCTCGGTGGCGCCCACATTGTACTTGTCCAGCGCCTTTACAAGGTCCTCTACAAGCGCGTTGAAATCCGCGTCAGTAATACCCATGCCCATATGCGCCGTCTTCATGTTCTTGCCCTTGTACTTGCACGGCCCGCCCGAGGCGTTGCAGATCTGGTCGACCAGGTTCGCTTTGAACTTAGCCAGTCGGTCCGGGTCCTTCGCCGTGTCCGCAAAGAACTTGTTGATGCGGGTGTCCGTGGCACAGTTGTTAACGAACTCTTCGACGACGCTGGTGATACCCTTCCTCCCGCCGAGCCGCGAATAGAGCGACTTGGCCTTTGGCGCCTTGCCCATCCTCTTGTCGTCAGCCGCGGACGCCGGGGCGTTCAGACCCGCCAGCGCGACTGCCGCCGCGATTGCTATTACGATCAAAGTCTTCCGCATTAGTGGTTCACTCCTTTTTGACGTGATTACTCAAGCGACCGATCAGCCGCATTGCGATTTCCAACCGCTTGATCTCAAGCTCGGCGTGGTCGAGCGCTGTTATGGCGTCGCGTCGGTGGACAGCCGAGTTTATCGGTTACAAGGATAATGCTGATTCCGAGAAAAGCAATCTCTGCTCAAAGGACTTCCCGGATAAACCTGACACCCTTCTATGGCGTCACCCGTAACTACGCCGCGAGCAGAGATAGTGGATTTGCGCCGCCGGGCAATAATCACGGGCTCTTTCAAGAAGAGGATCGAGGCTGAAACAGAAAGAAATCGTGGACCGCGCGTGCGATTTCGGCGATGACTCGCTCCCGAGCCGGAACATCTTTTTCCGAAGCCTTCACGAACACAGCGATGGCGACGTGCCCCGCCCCGTCCGGCAACGTGAGAATGCCCACGTCGTTTGTGGTCCCGCCGATCGTCCCCGTCTTGTGAGCGATCTCGGTTCCTTCCGGCAAAATGCCTCGCAACCTCGCCGGGCCGGTTCTGCACCGCCGCATAATGTCTAACAGCAACTCGGCGGTTTCAGACTTGAGAAGGTCTTTGCGATAGATTCGTTCGAGCAACGCGGCCATTCCGTCAGGCGTTGAGGTGTCACGCGGGTCTTGCTCGAACTTCTTCGCCGCAGCCTTTTGCTCTTCTGCTTTCACAGTCGAGAACACGAGCTTGAACATCTCGGGACTCCAGGTCTCTTCCGGCGGCAGATTCGTTACCCCTACCCAGTCCGCGATTAGCCGTGCGCACGAGCGGTTCACGTTTACGCCGTCGATCCCAAGCGAACGCATCCGAGCGGTGACGGCCTCTCCGCCTCCCGCCTCACGAAGCAGGATGTCGGTCGCGCTGTTGTCGCTGATCAGCAGCATCAGCTCCATCAAGTTGCGAACCGACAGCGCAAGCCCCGGCGTGTTGAACAGATCAACGAGAGTTCCGCTGCCCGGGTGCAGATCGCTAAGCTTGATCTCGATCATCTGGTCGAGCTTGAGTTCCCCCTTGTCGACTCGCGTCAGAACCTGCACTGCCAGCGGGACCTTGAATGTGCTCGCCATCGGGAATCGGTCCGCCCCGTTCAGCGCAACTCGCCGCCCGGTCTGCAGATGAATGGCTGTCGCGCCAACGACGCCGCCCGACACTCTAGCAAGCCGCGCGATCTCGCGCTCCAGGCGTTGAAGCGCAGCGTCGGAATCCGGACGCGATCTGGTGACGTAGGGCGTCTGCGCGTTGGCAAAGGCAGTCAGCAGTACAATCATGAGCACGACAGCGTGGGATCGGTCGAATCGGCTCGTCTTGTTCATCATCGAATTCCTCAAGTCAGTAGTCAGTAGTCCGTGGTCTGTAGAGTATATCTAAATCAAGAACCTTGGCGAACTGGATTAATCTACGGGCTTCTAACTACGGACTACGGACTACTTTGTGGTAAAAGATTGATTGACGCGACGCGGGAATGCTAACGCTGGAGGCTTGGCGCGATTCCATGAGATCGCTGAGGGAGATGACACTTGCCTCAGAGCCGTAAGAGAAAGACCAGAAGAGGCGGCGGCGCGTCTCGCGCAACCTACTCTTCAAAAAACAAAGGCAGTAAGAAGAAGGTGTTCATCGCCTCCGGAATCATAGCTGCCATAGTCATCGCCGTCGTCGCGTTCCTGGCGCTTCGCAGCGGAGGCAGCGCGGGCGGCGAGATTACTACGCCTTCCGGGCTTAAGTACATCGACGAGGTCGTCGGAACAGGCGAAAGCCCCTCCGCCGGAAAGAACGTCAGCGTGCACTACACGGGCTCGCTTGTGGACGGAACCAGGTTCGACAGCTCGGTCGATCGTGGACAGCCGTTCGAGTTTCGCATCGGCACCGGTGGTGTCATCAAAGGCTGGGACGAAGGCGTGATGACCATGAAGGTAGGCGGCAAGCGCAAGCTGATTATCCCGGCCAAACTGGGTTATGGCCCCGAAGGTAGCCCCCCCAAGATTCCACCAAATGCTACGCTCATTTTCGACATTGAGTTGCTCGGTGTGAGGTGATCGATCCGCCTTGAGAACCTGGTGTAGCGATATTCTCGCCGTATTTCAGGAAAGAGAAACGATGAAGCTTTATAAAACTGCTCTCGCGCTTCTGGCCTCGTTCACCCTCGCATTTGCTGCTCAAGAAGACAAAAGCGCCCCGCTCAAGTGGAACGACTCGACTCGCGATGTCTACATAGACAACGAGCGGGATCAGGCTGCACAAGTGCTGGTCTGCGATTCGCCGTCCCGACTCGCCTTGATCTCTCCAACGCTTGAACGCGCCATTGTGCTCGACGTTAACGAAGGCACCGTCGGCTCCGTCCCGAAGGACACGTTCGGCTTTGCCGCGGATCGTTCAACCGCAACCTCGAAAGAGGGAGCGCCGATCAAGACGCTCGGCAAGTTTACTCGCGTCGATGGACCTGTGTACGCATTCACCGTTGACGGGAAACTTGTCCTGATTCGCGCGCATCCGGGAGCGACGGGTGAGATGACGGTGGACAAGCTCTGGGAGACGGTCCCCGTCTGGCGCGCTGTGATGGAGAGCTACCGCGCCAACTCCAAAGCGGTCGCTGAGATCAAAGCGAGCCACATGACCACGGCGGTGACAGTGGTACTCGGGACCTGGTGCCCCGACAGCAAGAACTATGTGCCGCGCCTCATTCGCGCGCTTCGCGACGCGGGCAACGACAAGATTCAAGTCAAGCTTGTCGGCGTAGACAATCAGTTTCATAAGCCCGTCGCAATAGTTCAACCCCGCCGGATCACGAACGTTCCGACGGTGATCATCGAGCGAGACGGACACGAGATCGGACGAATAGTCGAGACGCCCGCTTCGAAGACTATTGAAGAAGATCTCGCTGCAATTCTCAACGGCCGTCAACTTGTTCACAACGGCCGCACGGATCGGGGGCCGAAACTCGCAAGCGGCGCGTACTCATACCGCGATCAGACAAGCAAGGAGTTTGGCAAAGAAGAGTTCGAGTTGTTCAGCACCGCTGAAGGCGGCTACCTGGTCCACAGCCGAATCACCTCAGGTGAACTAACCACCGAGGTGTTTCAAAAGATCGATGCGAAGCGCCGCCCTTCGTTCGCCGAAATTACCAAAATGCGCGGCACTGACCGCACACGAACGCGGTTCAGCTTCGATGGCGAGACGATGACCGCTCGAATGCGCGGCAGCATCTCGGGTGTGGTGGCGCAAACGATCGAAGTTCCAGCACGCTTTTACCTTTCGACGCCGGCAATGGCCTCCAAGGGTTGGGCGTTTAGCACAGGCGACCAAAAAGCGCGCGAGCAAGTAACCGGCTACATCTCGCCTTTTGAATTCGACAAGGCGATGGGAATCCTTCTACCGGCAACCGTCGACTTTGTTGGCGACGAGAGCATCATGACAGAACCGGGAGAGTTTCCGACGCGGCATTACAAGCTGCGACTCGAACAAGACACCTGCGACTACTGGGTGCACACGCAGCTTGGAATTCCCCTTCGAGCTCAGGCAACGAACGGTCATGAGTACGTTCTGACTTCGCTAACCATCTCGGGAAAATGATCGACCTATGCTCCGACAAAGCATCTCGAAGCATCTCGAAGAGTCGTGTTGACAGCTCCACACACTTTGGATAATTTGCAGGAAGCGGGCGAAGGACAATCCAGATGAGCACGATTGCGCGATTCATAACCGAGGACGAGCTATTGCGAATGCCCAGCGGCTCTCGTTATGAACTCATCGAAGGAGAATTGCGCCCGATGTCTCCTGCAGGCTACGAACACAGCAAGGCAACAGGCAGATTCCACACGTTTTTGTCAGTACACGTGTGGAGCAACGACCTCGGGGACGTGCTCGCCGCAGAGACCGGCTTCATCATCGCCCGCACGACAGACGGTCGGGCAACAGTGCTGGCTCCCGACGTTTCGTTTGTCGCAAAGGGCCGAGTCCCTGCTGGCGCCGACACGAGGCGCTATCTCGAACTCGCTCCCGACCTTGTCGTCGAAACGCTCTCCCCGTCAGACACCGTCCGCGAAGTCGCAGAAAAGGTCTCAATGTGGCTGAGCGCTGGAGTCAGGGTCGTGCCCACGCTTGATCCGGCTACGAAATCGGTGAAGGTCCATCGCCCAGAGAATGAAATACTCAGCCTGACCGGGAACGGCGAACTGGACCTGGACGATGTAGTGCCGGCGTTTCGATGCCGCGTTTCTGAGATATTTGATTAGCCATCCGCTACCTCTCATTCCTTCGGCGGTAGTGTTTCTGCATAATCGTCTCTCCGCGAAATCTTTGCGGCTCCGCGTCTTTGCGGTTCGCGGGCGTCGAAACCCTTCTAACCGCGGAGACGCCAGGACAGAAAGACAACGCTGAGACGCTACCTTGACAACCCACTTCACCATCCAGTATTCGATATAGTTCTGCTTGAGACCAATTTCTCAACAATATGACCACTCGAATCGGAACGGAGAGTCTTGATGACGCACAAATACGTTTACCTTTTTGCCAATGGAAGATCAGACGGACACGGCGAAATGAAGGATCTGCTCGGCGGTAAAGGCGCCGGGCTCGCCGAGATGACCAACGCCGGATTGCCGGTCCCGCCCGGCTTCACGATCACCACCGAAGCCTGCAACGCCTACTATGCGGAGGGCGGCAAGTTCCCCGCGGGGATGTGGGAACAAACGCTCGAAGCGCTGGGCGAAGTCGAGCGCGCCACGGGCAAGAAATTCGGCGACGCTTCAAACCCGCTGCTGGTTTCAGTCCGGTCGGGCGCGAAGTTCTCGATGCCCGGGATGATGGACACGGTTCTGAACCTCGGTCTCAACGAACACACCCTCGAAGGACTCGCGCGGCTGACCCAGAACAGCCGTTTCGCTTACGACGCGTACCGGCGGTTTATCCAGATGTTCGGCAAGATCGTTCTGAACATCGACGGTGACCTGTTCGAGCACGCGCTCGGCCAGGCAAAGCGCAAAGCCAAAGCGGCACTGGACACCGATCTCACAGCCAAAGATCTGAAAAACATCTGCAAGGACTTCAGGAAGATCGTCAAGGGCCACAGCGGTCTGGCTTTTCCCACCGACCCGCATCGACAACTTCAGGAAGCAGTGAAGGCCGTTTTTCGTTCGTGGAACGGCGACCGCGCTATAGCCTACCGGCGCCGTGAGAAGATTCCTGACACCCTCGGCACCGCGGTCAACATCGTCACGATGGTGTTCGGCAACATGGGCGCGGACTCGGGCACCGGCGTTGCCTTTACCCGCAACCCCGCGACCGGCGAGAAGAAGTTGTTCGGCGACTACCTCGCTAACGCCCAGGGCGAAGATGTTGTAGCGGGCATTCGCACCCCCAAGCACATCGACGAGCTGAACCAGGACATGCCCCAAATCTACAAGCAGTTCGTCGAAGTCGCCGAAAAGCTCGAACGCCACTACCGCGATATGCAGGACCTCGAGTTCACGGTCGAGCGCGGCAAACTGTGGATGCTTCAAACTCGAAATGGAAAACGCACCGGCCCGGCTGCCGTGAAGATCGCGGTCGATATGACGCGCGAAGGATTGATCGACGAGCGAACGGCCGTGCTTCGCGTGCCGCCCGGCGATCTGGATCAATTGCTCCACAAGACCATAGATCCTAAGGCTTCGGTTAAGGTCCTGGCTCAAGGCATCAACGCAAGCCCGGGCGCGGCCGCCGGCCAGGTCGTGTTCACGCCTCGCGATGCCGAACAATGGGCGGTAGACGGGCACCAGGTCATTCTCGTGCGCCGCGAAACTTCGCCCGAAGACGTGCGTGGAATGGACGCAGCCCAGGGGATTCTCACCTCGACCGGCGGACCTACCTCGCACGCCGCAGTGGTCGCGCGCGGCTGGGGCAAGCCCTGCATAGTGGGCGCGGGCGACGTTGACATCGACTACGCAAAGAACGAGTTCACCGCGAACGGCTATCGCGTTCGGCGAGGCGATTGGATCACGATCGACGGCACGACGGGCCGCGTGATCGACGGCCAGGCGCCGGTCGTCGATCCGGTGCTTGGCGAGGACTTTCACCAGCTAATGAAATTTGCCGATACCTATCGCACGATCCGGGTGCGCGCGAATGCCGACACCCCCGACGATGCTGGAGTGGCTCGCGGCTTTGGCGCGGAAGGCATAGGGCTCTGCCGCACCGAGCATATGTTTTTCGAAGGCGATCGCATCGACCTCGTGCGGCAGATGATCCTCGGCTCGCTGGACTACAAAAAGCTCGAACGCGAGATCGCTAGGGTTGAAGGCGAGGCGAGGCGCACCGGATCTCACGGGAAGCGAACGGAGTTGGCGCGACAGAGACGAGAGCTCAAGCAGGAAATCGAGGAGCCGAAGCACATGTACTTAGGCGGGCTCGCTCAACTGCTCAAGCTCCAACGCAAAGACTTCGAGGGCATCTTCCGAGCGATGGACGGACAGCCGGTCACGATCCGAACGCTCGATCCGCCGCTCCACGAATTCCTCCCGCACACCGAAGAAGAAACCAGGGCGCTCGCTCGCAAGCTGAAGGTGAAGGCAAAGCATCTCTGGTCAAGCGTTCAAACGCTGCACGAGGCCAACCCGATGCTCGGGCATCGCGGCTGCCGGCTTGGAGTGGTCTTCCCCGAGATAACAGAGATGCAAGCGCGCGCGATTTTCGAAGCGGCTGCGCGCGTTCAGAAGAAGGGCGTGAAGGTGCTGCCCGAAATAATGATTCCGCTGGTGAGCATGGTAAGTGAGCTGAAGCTGCAAGCCGGCCTCGTGCGCCGCGTCGCCGCAGAAGTTATGAAAGAAACCAAGCAGGAGATCGAGTATCTGGTCGGCACGATGATCGAGCTTCCACGAGCGGCGCTCACCGCCGACAAAATCGCCGAGGTCGCCGAGTTCTTCTCTTTCGGGACCAACGATCTGACTCAGACAACATATGGGATATCGCGCGACGACTCAGGCAAGTTCCTGCCGTTTTACATGGAGCACCAGATCCTGCAGAACGATCCATTCCAGGTGCTGGATCAGGAAGGCGTGGGTGAACTGGTCAAGATGGGCACGGAGCGGGGCCGCGCGACTCGCAGTGATTTGAAGGTAGGCATCTGCGGCGAGCACGGTGGGGAACCGGCTTCGGTCGGGTTCTGTCATCGTATTGGGTTGAGCTACGTGTCGTGTTCACCATATCGAGTGCCGATCGCGCGATTGGCGGCGGCTCAAGCGGCTCTGGGGAGTGAGCAATCAATATCGCGGACGGCGTAGAAAGTCTTGGACGAATCATTAAGGCCGGAGGGATGTCGCGGATCGCGTAGATCGAGCAGGCTTGCGTTTCCGCTTCGGGCGCTCGAATGCGGGTGAATGCGACTCAATCTCTCTCATAGCTTCTCGGTCGTAGATTCTTTCTCCGCAGTCTGGACACTCGTAGTACTCCAAGTTAGGAACAGTGTATGTTTCCCCCTTGAAGGTACCGGTCCAATTCCCGCAAACTCTCTTAATTCTCTTTCCGTCACAAGACGGACAGGTTTTGATGTTGAGTTTGGTCATCGTCATATCGCTCTTTTGGATGATACCAGAAAGTAGTAGCTATCATGTCCTCCTTCCTTGACGAGCTTGCCTTTTGTATAGATGAGCAAGCCTTCAAGGTTTGTGCTCTGTATGATGTAAAGGTATTCTCGGGGCCGCTTGCGCAGTGGATTAGTTGACCGGATTTTCTTGAAGATCGCCACTGCGTTAAGAATCGCCTCCGCGACATCAAGCTCCGTGATACGGTCAGCTTCCATCTCCAAACGCGCCTTTTCACTGAATGCATAGCGACCAGCGAGGACCGCGCGCTTGATCCTTACGAGCACATCGCTCTCGGTGATCCGTGTCGCCACGGCTCAAGTCTAGCATGCGTTGTGAGCACAGCCGACCCAACACGCGGTGGATTTCAGCGGGGCCACGTTCAGCGCAGGTGCGGACTTCATCCATGCCACGTTCAGCGCGGCTGCGGGTTTCGACCTCTCAGTTTTTCATGCTGGGGCAGATTTCCGTAGCGCCTCTCTTAACGACTCTGTTCGGTTTTTCGGAAGCGCAACCGAGAGGCAATTGAACGACGGCGCCAACCTGGCAGCGATGTCCCTTGGCAATGATCCATCGCTCGACTTTCAGCACGTCAGGATCGAGCACCCTGATCGAATAGCCTTCCATACACTCATCCTGCGCCCTCACTGGTTCGTAAACGTGGACTCTCGCCAGTTCGTCTTCACCGATGTCCGGTGGGAGTAGGACCGCATCAGCATCAAACAAGAGATCGCAGCGCTGGAAGCAAACGAGGCTTCCTCCCCGAACAGCCCTGAGCGCAAGCTTCAACTGAACCGTCTTCTCGCCATAGCCTGCCGCCAGCTCGCGGAAAACGCCGAAACAAATAACCGCTACGAGGAAGCATCGAATTTCCGATACTGGGCTATGGATCTCGCGCGTCTTAACAAGTGGAAGGGCTGGACGCTCTGGAAGACAAGACTGGCTGCATCTGCTGTACTGGGCGGCGAGCGGCTACGGAGAGCGCATTTGGCTCGCCTTCTTGTGGGGTTTGGCTGTGTGGATTGTCTTCGCCTCGCTCTACACGCAAGTCGGTTTCACAAAACCCGAGAGTAAACCGGAAACGCCAACTGCTAATCTTGCGCCCGCAGCGGAGCCTGATACCATCGGCCAGCCATTGTCAATCCAACGCGTCTGGACATACAGCCTTGCGGTGATGAGCTTGCAGAAGCCCGAGCCGAAGCCGCTAACCGGCACGGCGCAAACGTTGGTCCTTCTTGAAACCATCCTCGGACCCGTGCAAGCCGCGCTGCTCGCGCTCGCCATTCGACGCAAGTTTATGCGCTGAGTCGAATCGGGTATACTCGCCCCGTCTTGATAACTCCTTCAAAGAGGAAAACGAAATGAAAAAGCGATTGTCCGCCAAGCGAAAATCCGAGCTCTGTCTGATCTGCGGCAAGTGCTGCATGTCGATGACGTTCTTCGGAGGCGAGGTCGATGACGACGCGCGCGATGAGATTCATTGGATGGAGCTTCACGGGTTCAAGATTGATTACGTTCAGAAGCGCGGGCGCTCCGAGTACTACTTCTCGATTCCGCAGCGTTGCAACGCGCTTCAAGAGATCAAGACAGACGCCGGCGCGATAAACTATGTCTGCAGTGTGTACGAGACGCGCCCGCAGATGTGCCGGGATTACGACGGGAGAATGAACGGCCCCTTCGGAGTCGCCGATTGTTTGTGGCAGCTCGAAGCGGCAGATCACCTCGCACCGAAGCAGCAGCTCGTTCAGCTAGAGCCGCAAACCCTATCGTCGGCTCAATGAGCGGTAGATTATTGGCGCCGGAGTCGTTTGACAAAGCGAGGCGCCAGGGACAAGATTGCTGTGGTTCAGGGCGAGGTATCGTAGATTTGGCCCTATTGGAATCCGCAAGCCTCGCTAGCCGGAGCTTCCGCTGGTCGAACACCTCACTTTGCCGACGGCGCTCCAGATCTTGTTCAAAATCGAATACGCGACCGCGGCGCTTAGCCGTCCGACTTACTAATGCGGACCCCGAGCGCGGCGGTCGCACAGAACTCGCACCTTTGAAGGAGGTATTCGCATGCGAAAACTCGTTTTCCTTACATTTCTCTTGTTCCTTTTAGGCAACGTTGGATCGGCCGCCGCTCAGGCCAAATCTGCCGCCCCCGACTGGGCGATGAAGGCGACCATCATCGAGGCGTGCAGTTGTCCGATGTTCTGCCAGTGCTACTTCAACACCAAACCGGCGTCCCACGCGGGACACGGCGCGGGCGGCGAGCACTTCTGCAAGTTCAACAACGCGTTTCAGGTTAACAGTGGGAACTACGGCTCGGTGAAGCTCGACGGCGCCAAGTTCTGGGTTTCCGGCGATCTCGGCGGTGACTTCTCGATGGCTCAAATGGACTGGGCTGTCCTGACCTTCGATTCTTCGGTGACAAAAGCACAGCGCGAGGGAATCGCCACGATTCTGGGTCACGTCTATCCGGTGAAATGGAAATCGTTCGCCGTAGCCAAAGACGGAAAGATAGACTGGAAGGCCGGCAAGGATCGCGCTGAAGCTCGGATCGATGACGGTAAAACTGCGGAAGTCGTGCTCAACCGCTTTCCCGGAATGACTAACGATCCAATCGTGATTCACAACCTCAAATACTTTGGGGTTCCAAGAAACAGCGGCTTCGTGATGATGCCCAACGATGTCGAGGCCTATCGGGTCGGCGAAAAGAAGTTCGAGTACAAAGGCACGAACGGTTTTATGATCACGATCGACATCACGTCCAAAGACGTCACGAAGTAGCAGTTGAGGGGCGGTTAGTCGCCGCCCCTCAAACTCCCAAAGAGAATTCTGTATCAGCGTCGGCTCGTCCGCTCACCAAGCGCGCGGATGCTCGCAGTAAGCACGTGAATATGGGATCGCGGGCAAGTTCGGACCAGCGCACTTGTTTCGCCGCGTCGTTCGAGACGCGCGCTTTGGAGCCGCCGGCCTCAATCCCGTGAACTCGGAACCAAGGCGTAGAGGCCTTCTTCGGTTCTGAAATAATCCGACTGGACTTCATACCAATCACCCAGGGTCTGAATGTGACGCCACCGGTCGTGACTGTAGATGCAAAACTTCTTATTTTGTTCCATCGCCCTCTTGAGGGTATCTCCGTAGAGGCTTCTATCCGTCTCCTCCACTCCAACGAGAAACTCTGGCTCAAAAATCGACACGGCCATATTAATAGCATAGCCAACGGCCTCGATACGTTGTGGTTTCTCCGCGAAATCTGTAATCAACTGTTGCGGTCCGGTCTTTATTCGGCCAACGGGCAGCTTATACTTGTCGCTCGCCATTAAAGTGCCAATGACGCCGTGTAGATTTCTGTGGTGCTTGTGGTGGGCTAGGAAATCACGCCAGTCAAAATCCCCGTCGATGATGATGTCCGAGTAGTGAACCATGAAAGTAGTGGCCGGCGATATCTCTTTTAGAGCCGACGGAAGCGTCGGGGCCGATGTCCTTATGCACTTCAACGGAACGTTAGTCTTGAGCGAGCTGACGTGATATTCGATCATCTCAAAGAAATGATTGGTCAGGATTATGGCCTTTGAAAACACAGTAGCGTCCAACTTATCGACGATGTGGTGCAGGAGCGGTTTCTTCTCAACGGGTAGAAGGATCTTCGGCATACCTATGTTCAACGGATACAATCCCCCCGCCGTGCCGCCAGCCGGGATAATCAGAGGGATGCCCCATTCTCGCTCTCCTAATTCTGCAAGGAGCCGTAGCAGTTCACTCTCGATGGTGAATACAATATGCTCTTTTTCGACAAGCCGAACAGGCAGACTCTCCCTCGACACGTCACGGCTTCTGCACACAATCATGTTCTTTTGCATATCCAATGCTATGGCCGTCTCTCCCTTGACCCATTCTGATGTTACAGCGCCGGGAGTGTACAAAACCAAAAATCTCCCGGACTGTGTTATTGCCTCCTTTACCTTCGAATCTATGCCGGCAGTACCCTGATTCTCTTCGGCGAGAAAGACGTCCATCAAATATGTTTTCTCGAGAATCGCGGCAACCGATTTCGCAAGATCTAGCCCATCTTTACTGGAATAAGAAATAAAGCAGTCATACATACACTCAGCCTCCTGTAAGAGATCTTGTGCTGACGGGACTGAACGGCTCGCCTTCTTCGTGCCTGAGCTACCTTGGTACTCACCAACCCGAGGCTCGGTTGCCCGAGTATTGCACAGCTTGTTTTTGGAATCAATCCACCAATCAAGGCGATTGGTCGCGTCCGGTCTGCGTGGTGGTGGTAACCGAAGCTTGCGTCTACCGCCTGACTAGTCGGCGTTACGCGTTCTTGTTACGAGAAGAGCAAAGAGCGGTTCCTGCGTTAGATCGGACCAGCGCATCGGCTTGGCCGGGTCGTTCGGGTTCTTTGGGTTGTTGTCGGAGTTGTCGAAGTAGGCTATCACTTCAACACGCGTTCCCTTTGGCAGCGCGATTGGCTGCTTGAAGTAGTAAGTCTGCTGCCAGTCAAACTGGTAGCCGCGCGTCCATATCAAAATCTCTTGCGTGCCATCCGGCCGGAACGCCGTAGCCTGAACCGAAGCCACAACCGGATGCACTCGCGGACGAATCGCGATTCCTTCTGCGTCATCCTGAATCGTGACTGATTTCTTGAAGCGCTGAAGTTCCGTGGCTGCGGGAATGATCGCGTCGGGGTCCGTGATGGCGATCTGCCTAATCTGTTTGCGAGGCGCGGTCTCGGCGAAATACAAACTGACTTCGCTCAGGTCTTGCACCGCTTCGCCGGCGCCGCGATAATGAATCGTAACACCGATGCGCGAGCCTGCGGGTAGAAGCTGCGCGATGCCGTCAGGCAACGCCACTGTTCGCTGTCCCGGCGCCCACGTGGCAACGATGGCGTTGGAGGCTGGTGTTCGTGCGGCCCCGGGAGGAGACATCGAACGCTCGACGCCGGAACTCATTCGCGCGGGCATCGCGGGATCGCCCACTGCGGCGGCTTCAATATTGAACGTGGCACAATGAACTACCGAGCCGTTGCCCGGGCGAAGGTCAATCGCCGTTAGCCAGCGGTCTTCTTTCAGATCAGTCGCCAGCGATAAGCCGCGATGCTCGTCGGCGTCCGCTGCTACTTGAGCCTCTGACTGAGGCTTTAGGATCAGGTCAGGGGCGCCTAACTGCCCCTCACCGGAATAGAGCGGACCATCCGGTAAGTCCTTGTCGTCGCCCTTTGGGGCGCCGCCTTCGACCCAGTTCACGATCAAATCGATCTCGCGTTGCGTGATCGTAGGAGCGTTGCGAAACTCGCCGTAGCCCCGCACCGCGTGCCACGGCGGCATACGCTTCTCAAGCAGCTCTTCCTTGATTGCCTTTGCCCACGGCCGAGCCTCGTCGTAGGCCGCAAGCGACATCGCCAAGCCACCAGTGTGATGACAACCCAAACAGTTCCGCTGCAAGACGCGCACCACTTCTTTGTTGAATCTGACTTTCGTGGTGATCGGCTCGTGCGCGAAAGCCCGACCGAACCACGAGTCAACAAAGAACAAGGTGGTCAGAATCAACGCCGAGACGCCCAAACGCAGAGACGCAGAGGGCGATCGTCCGATCGCCGCGTCGCTCCGTCGCCCCGTCGCCGTGTCGCTCTTCCTCTTCATACTCATCGGGCCGATTCAACCGGACAGGTTGAATCGGCCCTTCAATCCTAAACGAGGTTCTAACCGAAGAGAATCAGACCGCTGCTACTTGTTTTGGCTGACGGTGTCGGCCTTGCCTTGCGGCGCATCCACAGTATAGCTCATCCAGCCGATCATCATCTCTTCCCAGGTCTGATCGCCCCAGCGCACTTCCTTCTTCGGATCGGGGTTGTATCTGTTCTTCTCGGAGTTGTCGAAGTGGGCAAGACAGTCGATCCTCGTGCCCTTTGGCGCGGCCAACGGTTCTTTCAGCACGTAGTAGGTCTGCCAGGCGAAGTCGTATTTGGGCACCGACAGCAGTACCTTTGATGTGCCGTCCGGAAACATCGCGCGGAACTCAAAGTCCTTCCCGCGAACATGCATATGCGGCATCAGCGAATACACGTGCGAGTCTTGAGTAAACGTGTAGGTCGATTCCACACGGTAGTTCGGATCGCCCGGCGGAATAGTAAAGCGAGCGTTCATAATTGGCCGCGTCAGAATCTCGGCCCTTGGCGGCTCTTTCGCGAAGACGAAGCCGACATAAGACCGATCTTTCGCCTCCTTTCCGTTCGGGGTGTAGTGCACCTGGAAGACCAACTCGGCGCCGGCGGGGATCTTCCGCGCAAGTCCTTTGCTTATCACCGAAGGCTGCTCGCCCGGCGCGTAACCGACTATCAACCTCTGCGGCTCTTTCGCGCTCTGCGAGAAGACGATTATGTGGTGCACGACGCCGCGATCGCCGGGACGAATCTCGGCCGCTTGAATAAACATATCCTGCTTGAAGTTGGTCGGCACGCGGAAGTATTTGTACTCGACTGTGCCGCTGGCGGGCACCGTGTACTCCTGAGGCAGATAAAAGACCACGTCTGGTTTACCGATATTCCAGCCGTCGGCGAACTGCGGCGCCCGAGGCAGATCTTTGGCGTCGCCTTCCTTAGCGCCCTGATCGACCCACGCAACGACAGTGTCGATGTCCTTCTGCGAGAGCCGCCGGTCATTCTGGAATGCGCCGAATTGCGGGTCGGCGTGCCAGGGCGGCATCACACCGCCAGCCACCTTTTCTTTGATCGACTTCGCC
This sequence comes from Blastocatellia bacterium, assembly GCA_049273855.1. GTDB lineage: Bacteria > Acidobacteriota > Blastocatellia > UBA7656 > UBA7656 > Onstottus_B. The sequence goes on along the minus strand of JBASRN010000295.1, from coordinate 34,670 downwards.
CAGGGCCGCGCGTCCTTGTAGCTCAACAGCGACATCGGCGCGATCTCGCCGGGACGATGGCAGCCGACACAGTTGTTATTGAAGATCGGCGCGACGTCCTTGCTAAACGTAACGGCCTTGACCGCTCTCTTCGCTTCGCTGGCGCCGGCGGACGCGCCCAAAATGCAAGCGGCCGCAAGACACGCCGTCGTGACTGACAACATCAAACCCTTTCGCATCGTATTCTCCTCCAGTATCGAGTTCTGAAACTAACGACCCTTCCTGTGCGAGACTCAGTTAGTTCGCCGTCTTCTTCGTTGCCAGAATCGAGCGGCCGTTAACCTCAAAGACCAGTGCGGTCACGTTTCCCGCCTCGTTCTTCTTAAATGTCACCTGCCCGTCGAAAATCTTGAAGTAGAACTTCGTCTCGGATTCCGGAAACGCCTCTACCATCGGCTGGCCGGGGGTTGTAAACATCAACTGCTCGCCGGTTCGCGTGATCTTGAAGGGCACACCGGCGCCAACGACGGTGTAGTCTCCAACGTAGCTGTCGAGCGTCTTCGCGTCGAGCTTGATCGCGTTCCGTTTCGGCACCTTGGTGACATAGTCGAAGTACCCGACCATCATCTCGTCATAAGTCGGGTCGCCGAATCGCACGGTCTTCGTCGGGTCCGGGTTGTACTTGTTCCTTTCCGAGTTGTCGAAGTGCGCGGTGACAATTATCTTCGAGCCCTTCGGAAGCTCGATCGGCTTATCCGCCTTGTACAACGTCTGCCAGTTGAAGTTGTAGTTGGGGACGGAAAGCAGCGTTTCCTGCCGCCCGTCGGGATAGACCACGTCGTACTTCATATCCTTGCCGCGCAAATGCATATGCGGGAGGAACCCGTGAATCTCGACGTCGCGCGAGAAGGTGTAGCAGCCCTTGACCTCGTGATTTTCCGCGCCTGGTGGAATCTTAAAGTAGTGATTGATCACGCCAAACGCCGACAGCACTTTGGCTGGCGGCTCTTTGGCGAAGATAAGCCCTACGCTCGTGCGGTCCTTTTCGGTCTTGCCGGTGGTCTTCGAGTAGTGAACCTGAATAACTATGTTCGAGCCGGCGGGGACCGACTTGGCCACGCCGGTGGGCCAAACGTCCACGTCCTTGCCAGGGGTGTAGAAACAGAGCGGAAAGCCAAGGCCCTCCTGACCGCTCCCGCGAGAGAGTCCGCCGTTCGGCGCTTTGCAGCCGTCATCGTGAGCCGGCGCTTCGAGTTTTGTGCGAATCAGCGTTCCATCCTGGTAGAAGATCGATTGAGCGGAGGGTTTTCCGCCAGAGGCCTTGTACGAGGCGAGCATCTGTGGGGTCTGGATGAACGCAATCACGTGATGCACGACGCGCTTGTTGCCCGGATGGACCTCGGCAGCCTGCACCCAGACGTCTTCTTTGAAGCTGGTGGGTATTGTGAAGTTGATGTACTCGTCAGAGCCTGCAGCCGCAAGCGTGTACTCCTCTTGCATCGTCAACACAACGTCGGGCTTGCCGATCTTCCAGCCATTTAGGTAAACGGGCACGGGCGGCAATTCCTTCGGATTGCCTTCTTTGGCGCCTTGATCGACCCACGCGGCTATCGTGTCGATCTCCTGCTGCGAAAGCCGCTTGTCGTTGCCGAACTTTCCGTAGTGCTCATCGGCGTGCCACGGCGGCATCACCCGGCTGACGACCTTCTCGCGAATCGAGCGCGCCCACGGCCGCGCATCCTTGAAGCTCAGCAGCGACATGGGCGCGAGCTCACCCGGACGATGGCAATCGGCGCAGTTCTTGAAGAGAATCGGCGCGACGTCCTTGCTGAACGTGACTGGCCTTGCGCTCTTCTTCGCGTCGCTAGCCTGAGCGGCGGTTGAGGCTACGAAGCAGATGATTGCGAGCGGGACGGCGGCTAAGAGGAGTGAAACTGCTTTCTTCATACTCTAAAACCTCGGGGTGGTTTGAGGCGGCGTTCGCCGCCGGCTTGCATTCTAACACAACGCGCCGGCCGCGAAGAAAGTTCGCGGCCGGCGCTCAGGCTGCGTCACGTTGTCCACCGCGTGGCCTGTTGTTCTCTCAAGCGTGCTGATGGAAGACCTTGTTCATGATCTTCCATTCCCCGTCGACCTTGAGCAGCGTGAACAGATCGGTAAACCGATGTCCGGTCCAGTCGTCCAGTTCCAGCCGCACCGTGGCAATCGTTTCGATGATGTCGATGCTGGCAATCCGGGCTTGGAGTCCCGTCGCCGGACCGTTCTGATCATTCCAGTCAAAGAGCTGCTGGATGGGGCCAGCGAACAGATCGGCTCCACTATAGCCGAAGATCGTCGCATCCTGGTGGAAGGCCGGCTTCATGTCTGCGCCTCGGCCAGACCTGCCGCCATCGATATAGTGCTGGACTGTCTTTGCTATTGCATCGTACTCGCTTTGCTTGGTGGGCGCTGTGTTCAGGGGTCTACCTCCTTATATGTGTGTGGTCTCAAAGGTCGTATTTGCGCTCTCAGGGGCGACGGAAATAGAGCCGACTATTTACACCTGGCTCTTGCTTCGGCTTGTAGGGGGCGTCCTGTAAGAGCGCCCCTACTCGCAACGACGATATCTCGTGTTTGTAAGGAGGGGCGCCCACAGAGGGACGCCCGTACAAGTAGACTACTTGCCCGAGGCCGCCCGCGCTGCGTCAGGCTTCGGAGCCTTCATCGGGTTGTCGATGGTGATGTCCATCCAGCCGATCATCATCTCATCGTAAGTCGGATCGCCCCATCGAACATCTTTACTGGAATCCGGGTTGTACTTGTTCTTCGCCGAGTTGTCGAAGTGAGCTGTCACGATCAACTTCGTGCCCTTTGGAATATTCACCGGCCGCTTCAACCAGTAGACCGACTGCCAGTTGAAGCTGAACTTGGGCACCCACAACAGCGTCTCGCGCTTGCCATCGGGATAGATCGCTTCGTACTTCATGTCCTTCCCGCGTAGATGCATATGAGGCATGTAGTTGATCACCTGGATGTCGCGCGGGACGGTCTGACAGGCCAGGACTTCATGATTGTCGGCGCCGGCCGGGATCTTGAATAGAAGGTTAGCCGCGGCGCTTGTGATAACCATCTTTTCCGGAGCTTGCTTCGCGAAGATCAGCCCAATGCTGGTTCGGTCGGTCACCGAATCTTTGAGCGAACCCCTGAAAGCCGAGTAGTGCATCTGGAACATCAGAGTCGCACCCGCCGGAACCCTCTTCGCGGTGCCGGATGGATAGACGGTGTTCCCCGTTCCGGGCGCGAAACCCGCAAGCAACATGCCTTCGTTCTCGCCTTCGCCGCCCCCGCCAGGCTGCCGTCCGCCCGGTGCCCTTTGCTCGCAAGCGTTGTCCACCACAGGCGCATCCATCTTCACCCGTCTCAAGTTGCCATCTAGATAAAACAATCCCGAACCGCCCGCGGCACGCTTGCCGATTTTCTCTCCCTTGGCCTTTGCGTCCTCGGCTCGCTTGGCCATGGTCTGAGGAGTCTGGATAAACGCTATCACGTGATGCACGACGCGCCTGTTGCCGGGATGAACCTCGGCCGCCTGAACCCACATGTCCTCTTTGAAGTTTGTCGGAATGAAGAAGTTGATGTATTGGTCCGGGTCGTTCGGTTTGACGATGTGCTCTTCCCCCATTTGAAGCACGACGTCAGGCTTGCCAATCGCCCACCCACCGCCGACAAACTCGGGCATCTTCGGAAGATCCTTCGGATTGCCTTCCTTCGCCCCCTGATCGACCCATGCTACTACTGTGTCGATATATTTCTGGGCGAGCCGGTGATCGTTGGTGAACTCGCCGTACGCGGGATCAGGACTCCAGGGCGGCATGTCCCGATTGGCGACCTTCTCCTTGATCGAGCGAGCCCATGGTCTCACTTCCTTGTAGCTCAGCAGCGACATCGGCGCAATGTCGTTAGGCCTGTGGCACTCGGCGCAATTGCTAAACAGGATCGAGGCCACGTCTTTGGTGAACGTGACTTCCTTCCTGGCGGAGCCGCTCGCGCTGGTCGGAGGCGACACAGCCAGACACAATAGCGCAAGCGCCGCCGTTATCCCTGAGATCACTACTGCTTTCTTCATTAGACCCTCCGTCCAACACTTGGACCAATCTCTTGAATATTAGAACCGAGCCCCTCTCCGTCTGCAAATCTCGAACTACCTTCGCGACCCCGAAGCGGCTGCGTCAGGTCTCTCACTCTTTACCGGACCATCGACGTAGTACTCCATCCATCCGATCATCATCTCTTCGTAGGTCGGATCGCCCCACCGAATCGCCTTTGTGGCGTCGGGGTTGTACTTGTTCTTGTCCGAGTTATCGAAGTGCGCTGTGACGATCAGCTTTGTGCCCCTGGGAAGCGTTACCGGTTTCTTCAAGTAGTACATCGTCTGCCAGTTGAAGCTGAACTTCGGCACCCACAACAGCGTCTCCCGCCGGCCGTCGGGATAGACCACCTCGTACTTCATATCCTTGCCGCGCAGATGCATGTGCGGCATGTAGCTTGTGAGGTGAACCGTCGCGTCGAAGGTGTAGCAAGCCGTCACTTCTTGATTGCCTTCACCAGCCGGTAGCTTGAAGTAATGATTCTGAATGCCAACGGTGTTCAAGCCACGCTCCGGCGGCTTGCTCGCAAAGTGCAACCCGAGCCTCGTGCGATCGCCCTGCACGCCCTCGAACTTGCCGCTGTAGCTGGAGTAGTGCATCTGGAACACCAGCATCGAGCCCACGGGAACCTTCTTGGCCGTGCCTGCCGGGAAAACATCAATGCCTTTGCCCGGAGCATACCCTGCCAGGAACAACCCGAACGCGTCACCGCCCTCGCTCGCGCTGGGGCGCTTGAAAGCCGAGCCTCCGTTTGGCGCGCCGCATCCGTCATTGATCACCGGCGCATCGGCTTTCACCTTCAACAGCGAGCCGTCGCGATAAAAGACATCGCTCTGCATCAACGCGCGTGCACGGCCTTCGCCCTTCTTGAACTTTTCGATCATCTCCGGCGTCTGGATAAACGCGATCACGTGATGCACGACTTTTCTGTTGCCGGGAAGGATCTCGGCCGCCGTCACCCACTTGTCTTCTTTGAAGTTGGTCGGAACGATGAAGTTCTCGATCGTGTCGGGCATTCCCGCTTTGACGGTGAACTCCTTGCCGATGTCAAAGACCGCGTCGGGTTTGCCAAGCCGCCAGCCGTCCGTCGAAGTGAACTCCGGCGTCGGGGCCAGGTCCTTCGCGTCGCCTTCCTTTGCGCCCTGGTCCACCCACGCGGCTATCGTTTCGATGTCTTTCTGGGCGAGGCGATGATCGTTTATAAACTCGCCGTACTTCGGATCGGGACTCCAGGGCGGCATCTGGCGAGTCAGGATCTTCTCTTTGATCGAACGCGCCCAAGGGCGGGAGTCTTTGTAGGTCATCAGCGGCATCGGAGCAATGTCGTTAGCCCGATGACACTCCGCGCAGTTCTTATAGAAGATCGGCGCGACGTCCTTATTGAACGTCACCACCTTCCTGCTGCCAGAGCTTGCGTCGATCGAAGCCGACAAGACCATGCTTGCCGCCACGATCCCAACCGCCAGCGCGATGGAAACTGATAACCATCTTTTCATCTTCAAGCCCTCCCGAAGTTCCATTTCGTATTGCTGGGTACAGCCTCGACGACCTGGCTACTTGCCGCCGCGATTAAGCGCCGTTTCGTCTCGCAAACGCTGTTTGTCAACCGTGTAGCTGATCCAGCCGATCATCATATCGTCATAGGTTGGATCGCCGAAACGAACCGCCTGTTTCGGGTCCGGGTTGTATTTGTTCCTGGACGAGTTGTCGAATATGGCGGTTACCACGATCTTCGTACCCTTCGGAAGCGCTAAGGGCTTCTTCAAGTAGTACACCGTCTGCCACGAAAAGCTGTAGTCGGGCACGTCGATCAGAACTTCTGAACGCCCGTCCGGATAGAAAGCTTCAAACCTCATCGCCTTGCCCCGCAGGTGCATATGCGGCATCAACGTCTGCAGGTGAATGTCCTCCCTGGTGGTCCAGCACGAAGTCACTTTGTGATTTTCAGCGCCGGGTGGAATCTGGAAATAGACGTTAGCGATGCCGTGCGTGTAGACGTGTTTGTCGGCCGGTTGTTTGGCAATCACCAGTCCGATCGATGAGCGGTCTTTCTCGACTTTGCCCGTCGCCTTCGAATAATGCATCTGCAAGAGGATCTTCGAGCCTGCCGGAATTCGCTTAACCGTTCCGGGCTCCATCACTCCCGGAGGCATCCCCGGAGCGAAACCGACCAGCAGATCGAACCCGCGCGATTCTTCTTTAGTGTCCAACGACTCGCCGTTTCCGCCGTTGGGTAGCGAGCAGCCATCGTCGTGGACCGGCATGCCCGGCTTCATCCGCATCAAGAAACCCTCTTTGCGGAACATGGATTTCTTCTCAGCTTCCCGCTGGTACTTCTCGATTTCTTCCTTGGTGAACTGCATCTGCTTGCCGTCCTTTGAAGGAGGCGAAACAAAAGCGATGATGTGATGCACGATCTTGCGATTGCCTGGCCGCGCTTCGGCCATCTGAACGTAGACGTCTTCTTTGAAGTTGGTTGGGACCTCGAAGTACTGGTACTCGTCGGGCCCTGACGCCTCAAGCGTGAACTCTTCAGGCATCTGCAAAACGATGTCCGGCTTGCCAATGACCCAACCTTCGGTGAACTTCGGCGCGGGCGGCAAATCCTTCGGGTTGCCTTCCTTTGCGCCTTGATCCACCCACGCCGCGACGGTGTCGATCTGAGCCTGGCTCAAACGCCGGTCGTTCGAGAACTGCCCGTAGTGCGGGTCCGCATGCCAGGGCGGCATCTGTTTGGTCGCGACTTTTTCCTTGATCGAGCGAGCCCACGGCCGCGCGTCTCTATAAGACAGCAGCGACATCGGCGCAGCTTCGCCGGGGCGGTGGCACTCTGCGCAGTTGTTGAAGAAGATCGGCGCGACGTCCTTGCTAAACGTCACTTCTTTTCTGTTGGAGTTTGCGCTGCTGGAGCCAAGAGCAATCAGCCCGGCCAAAGCAATAAGGATGGGGAGAACGAACCTCTTCAAAGCCACGCGACACCTCCTGAGATAGTGAGCAATCCACTGGAATTACGAGCGCTACCATCCTATTTGAAGGGGGTTTACGGTGTCAAGAACGATTATGAATCCCAGTGCAGGTTTTTGGGGGAAACTCTGAGTTTGAGTTCAGGTATCGAAGCAGACGGATGGCAGGACTCCGGCTCGGCAGAGTAATGATCCAGCCAAAAATATCTCTTCAACCCATGAATCGTTTTACTTTCGAATTCCGTCTATTGTGTTATGGAGTACATAACGAGGACATGGCTCGCCGATCGTCGAAGAAAATGACGGCTCCCCGCGTCCCCGTGGGCGATTCTGGGGGGCGCTCTAATTCGAGACCATGACCTCTCGGAGGTATGCACCTTTCAAATGGCTTCGATTCCCTTCAATCCGCAAACTTGACTCGTCCGGTCATCCCGGACGTTAGATGACGAAAGAAGGAGACACCATGGCAGGATTACCCGAACTTCAACTTAAGCACACTTCGCTCAGGATCGCCGACCACCTGCTCGACCGCTACAAGCTGAGCCGGTTTCTCGATCTTTACGCGTTTCCTCCAAGCGGCCCCGCGGTCGTGGATTTCCAGCCGTGGCAGGGCTACGCGGGGACGCTCATTGTGATCGCGGGAAGCGGGTTCGCCGAGGAGCGGAATGCCAACCACGTGGAGGTAGGTGGCCGTCCCGCGCGGGTGATCGCAGCCGAGCCCAACCGTCTCACTGTAATCACCCATAGCCAGACTCGCACCGGGCCTGTCAAAGTGACGGTGGACGGCCTGACTGCCAGTGGTCCCCGCGAATTTGACGTGCTTGCCTGGCCGAAGCCCAGCTCCGGTGATGACGGACCGCCTTACTCTTACGCCGGCGCCGGTGCGGGAGGTGGACCCTCCGCAGGGACGGTCCCGCCCACGGGAACCGCGCGCATCCTCGTCGTCATATGCAACCCCACGGATTTGGTGCCGCCGGACCCGGTCGACACGCGCCAGGACGTGGTTGATACGTTCGCAGATGTAACCACCTTTTACGACCAGGCGAGCTATGCGCAGCTCGATGTTCAGGTGGACGTCACCACCTTTGTCGCGTTGCTAAATGACGCTGACTACTACCATCGCAACAACGGCGCCGCGGGCTACCCGAACATTGACAATGCCGTCCTTAACCAGCTCATGGCTGAATGCGCCCAGGGCGCGGTAAACCAGGGCTTTGACCTGAACGACTATTCCGTGATGGTGTCCTCGGTTTTCATGCCCGGTTTCAGCGTGCGTGCCTGGGGCGGGTGGAGCCAGAGCAACTTTGCCTACGACGACGGGGCCGGTGTCTCGATCAATATCACCACCACTAATCCGCTGGGCATGATCGCGCAGCGGCATGATGCTGATTGGGGGCGGGTCGCACACGAGTTCGGCCACAACCTCGTGGACGGCGGTCTGGCGCTCGGGGAAGATGTGTATGCCAGCGACTTGATAGACCCAGCCGAGGCTACGGTGCAGAACTTCGAGATGATGGGGAACCACGATTCCCACCCGCTGTTCTCAGCCTTTTTCATGCACCAGCTGGGCTGGTATAACGCGGCGAACATCGTTGATCTGGAGTGGGACCGCAACCCATTCTCTCAGGAGTTTGACATCGCGGCGCACGATCTGATTCAGGACGTCACCGCTACCCGCTACCATCTGCTCCGGATCAAGGTGAGCGACGGGCTTTATTACTTCGTCGAAGTCCGCCAGCGTCCTGACCCAGCTGCGGCCACGCCTCAGGTATTCGACGAGAACATCCCCCTGCCGATGGGTGGCGCTCCCGACGGTGGGGTGATCGTGACCAAGGCGATTACCGGCGAACTTAATAACAACCACCAGACTCGGCTCATCACTATGCTGCAGGAACAAACGCGAGTGATGGTCACCAGTGATGAGGCCGTCGATCCTCTGCGCACGCTGCGGATCGTTGTGGTGAATGACAACGTCCAGGCGAGACCAAGGGTATGCCGCGTGCGCATCGAATGGGCGCAGGTCATCGCGGACACTCCGGGCGGCGACTTCGATCTGCGCATAGAACCATGGGGACCGGGCTGGGAGACGATCGATATCTGGATCGACCGCAATCCGTTCGGCACCTTCGACAACACTGATGCCTCCGGCAACCCGATCGGCAACGGTGACGCGCCGCGTCCCTTGGAGATCAACCAATTCGAGGCGCGCATTCGCAACGACGGCGCCGCCGATGCAACCGACGTCCGGGTCACGCACTACGCGGTCGAACCCCCTGGCGTCGGCGACAACGGCAACTGGTCGCCGCTTGCCACGTACACGATTGGCACTATCCCGGCGAGCGGCTCTGTCACCCGACAGGTGAACTGGGTGCCACTGGTGGGAGAGCATACCTGCCTAAAGGTCGCTATCTCCCCGCAGCTCGGCGAGGTAAGCACCGGCAACAACTCGGCGCAAGAGAACGTCTTCACTTTCCAGCCTGCCGCAGGGTCGGTCCCCGAACCGGTTGTAATGACGGTGGCGGTGCGCAACCCGCTCAAGGAACGCTCCCTTGTGATGATTTCTCTGCAGGGCGTGCCTCAGGGCTACTACGTATACTTCCCGCACCGCTGGCTATGGCTCGATGCCCTAGCTGAGCGCAAGCTCGACTTGCTCGTCATCCCCCTGGTGGACATCCGGGAACTGAAGCAGCGAAAGGCCGACGTTCGGCTGTTCGGCCGCGTACCGCGCGTATATTCGGAGAAGCTGGATATTACCGATTACCCTGGCTCTTGGATGGCGCCAATCGGTGGCGTAATGGCGAGCGTCACTCCGAAGCACCGTGGACAGGTAAAGCTGGATGATAAGGTGCGGCGGGAGAAAGAGAACCACGTCGGTGTCACCGGCCGCGTCACACCCAACATCAAGGATCAGCAGCTCCGAGTTGACATGACTCGTCCTGATGGCTCGGTCGCGACGGCGTCCGCCAAGACAGACGACAACGGGCGCTTCAACGCCGTCTTTGATCTGACTCAAAAGGGCAAGAAATCTAGTATATCTCAGGACAAGGGGGCAACCTACGCGTTCCAAGCGCACATCCTTAATGCTACACAAACAGCACCGGCCGATTCCAACATTGTCTGGTATAGGCGTGGTGAACGGGATACGAATCAAAAGGAAATGGATGACCGCTATGATGACGCGAAGCAAACATCAGAACGGATTTCCCCGCCCTTGAAGTAGGTCTGTTGAAATGTGGCCGACCGAGTCCCAAAGCGCATAACGAAGGGTTCAGCCGACTGCGGTTAATCGTGAGGCTGAACCCTGTCGTACCTTGCGCCACGCTGATTCACCTTGGCAGAAGATTGGGGAAGTGAATTTCAACAATCTCATGACCGACTTAAGGCATTTGCTCAGATACTAGATATGCATATGCATAAGGTCCACTTCAAACTTGATCAGAACAGGGAGAGTCTTGGCTTTCTTGGAGTACGAGGTCAGTTCTTCCGAAGCTTGTTGATATCCACCACTACCGGAAGCGGGTTGCCATCCTCTCGGAGCTTGTAAAGCAAATCGTTCTCGACCGCCTTCTTCGCCGCTTTCACGTCGATCTTAAATAAGCGAGCGACGTTCTCACCAAGAATCTTGTTCTTCACCTCGGGCGTTAGCTGTTGGAACTTGTGCTTTTCGATGATCGCATCGGGAATCGTAAACGCCTGGAAACCCTGGATCTGCCAGTGCGGAGGCCCGATAACCGGGGTGTCGGTTCCCCACAGGATGTGATCCGCTCCCAGCCCGTCCATCAACGTACCCATCATCGTTGCGAACCGCTCGGGCTCCTGGACCATCACGCGTGCCATCCCGCCCATCTCGGCGTAAATGTTTTTCGCCTTCGACTTCCTGCCGTGCTCAGCTAGTTCATTCTCCCACGGATACGAGCAGTGGAACCCGATGAAGTTCAAATCCGGAAAGTCAGCCGCCGCTCGCGCCAGATCATCCGTGTGACAAAACTCTTCGAGGAACAAACCGGGCAGTCCTTTGTGAACGGTGATGTTCTTGACTCCGTGTTTGCGCAGGACTTCATAGAGCGGATAGGTGTTCTTCTCATCATCCATCCGCCAGCCGCGAGTGTCCGGCCCCGGAGGATAGAGCTTCAAGCCATCGATCTTGATCGTTTCGCATTGATAGATGAGCGACTCGACCGCCGATTTGCCGTCTGGCGGATCGACGCAGCCGAGCACCCTGATTCGCGCGGGCGCCATCGAACGAATCATCGCGGCTTCGCGGGGAGGAAATAGATCTACACCGTCGAACGCCGCGCGCATGCCGAAGCTGTTGAGGAAGGCGATGTCGGTCTGGCTCTGCATGAAGATGTCGTCAAAGAACATCACCCGTCCCATGTCGGCGACCGGAACCGGGCGGCCTATGACCGCAGCTCGCGCGCCTGCCAGCGTCTTGAGAAAGTTTTCGCCGCGCGGCGTCATCTTTCCGATTCCTCCCGCTCGCCACCAGACGTGCGTTTGAAGATCGATCAACACCGGCGGCTTGAGCGATGTCGTGTCGCGATCGGCGATGCGCTCAAGCGATGTTCGATCAAGAAAGCTCTCTGCGGTAAGCGGCGTAGCCTTGGAGCGGTGATTGAGCAGCGTCACGCCGGCCGCACCCGCGGCAGTGAGCTTTAGCATCGCGCGTCGTGAAAGCTTCGGTTCGGGTCTTAATAGCTTTGCAGTTGACATGGCGTTCCTCCTCGATTCGGCTGGTGAGCTTATCACAGAGCTGCGAGGCAGTCACCCGCGCAGACCGGAGCTTTAGCCTTGGCGCTGCCCGCCGCCCCAGCGAGCGGTGGCGGCCCCCGATCGCCAAATCCAGAGTTTGGGGCGGCGTCGGGCCGTCCCTAAATGGATCGCGCCGATTGCACCGAGCGCGCGGTCAAGATAATGCCCCCTTGATCGAACCCTGACCATCCGTTAACGTGTACGTTCTGCTCTAATCTAAGCCTAAATGGTCAATTCTTCCGCAATCGGAGTCAATCGATGAAGCGATCTGTCACCGCGGCGCTCACGCTGCTCATGATTGCGCCGGTCTTAGCCCGCGCGCAGAGTTTCGACATCCAGACACGCACGCTCAAAAACGGAATGAAGATCCTGGTTCAGGAGGACCACTCCATTCCGAACGCGGCGATGTACATCTTCTATCGCATCGGCTCGCGCAACGAACGCCCGGGCACGACCGGCCTGTCACATTTCTTCGAACACATGATGTTCAACGGCGCGAAAAAGTACGGACCCGGCCAGTTCGACAGAGTGATGGAAGCAGCCGGCGGACGCAACAACGCGTACACCAACAACGATGTGACAACCTATCAAGATTGGTTTCCCAGCTCGTCGCTCGAATTGATCTACGACCTTGAAGCGGACCGGATTCGCGACTTGAGCTTCGATCCCAAAATAATCGAATCCGAGCGTGGAGTCGTTGCCTCCGAGCGCCGCACTTCGGTCGAGTCCAACAACTTCGGCATCCTCAACGAACAGCTCTGGGCTACCGCCTACACGGCGCATCCTTATCAGTGGCCGGTGATCGGGTGGACGGTGGATATCGAGAGCTGGACGATGGACGACTTGAAGCGGCACTTCGCGATGGGCTACTCGCCTTCGAACGCGACGATGATCGTAACGGGCGATGTGAAAGCCGATGACATCTTCAAGCTCGCAGAGAAATATATAGAGCCAATCCCGTCGCACGATCCGCCCTCAAAAGTCACGACGCAGGAACCTGAACAACTCGGCGAGCGCCGGCTCGTGGTGAAGAAGTTCGCGCAACTCCCGATACTGATGATCGGCTATCACGTGCCGCAGAGTTCGAGCCCCGACTTCTACGCGCTGCGGGTTCTGCAAACAATTCTGTTTAGCGGACAGAGCTCCCGGATGTATCAGCGCGTTGTTGACAAGGATCAGCTTGCAATCGCGATCGACGGCAGCTTCGAGTTCTCAATCGACCCGACGTTGTTTACGATAACCGCTCAGCCAAAGCAGGGAGTCAAGCCCGAAGCGATCGAGAGCGCGACCTACGACGAGTTGGAGAAGGTGAAGGTTCAGCCGGTGTCCGATCAGGAACTTGAGAAGGCCAAGAACATCCTGCTTGCGAGTTTCTACCGGCAGATGAAGACGATCGACGGGCGCGCGAATACCCTGGGCACATTCGAAGTTTTCTTCGGCGATTACAACAAGCTTTTCAGCGCCGCCGCCGACTACGGAAAAGTAACAAAGGAAGACGTGCGCCGCGTCGCTCAGAAGTACTTTGGAGAGAAAAATCGGACGGTGGCTACGCTAATACCGGAAGCGGAAGGCAAGCAGTAAGCAGAGGGCGGTTGTCAGCGGCCGGTGATCGGGGCCGGTAAGAAGGCTGGACTTATGAAACGATTGTTCATACTTGCGCTAATCGGGCTGTTCACTTTCTCGACGATTGGGCCGGCCGGAGCCGAGAACGGCGCGTTGAAGCTGCCGCCGTTCAAGAAGATTCGGCTCAACAACGGCCTCACCCTCCTACTGATGGAGCAGCACGAAGTCCCAATCATCAGCTTCCACTTCATTTTAAGCGCCGGGTCGGCCGGCGACCCGGCGGGCAAAGAAGGCACGGCGTCGGCAACCGCGGCGCTCCTTCGGAAAGGCACAAAGTCTCGCAGCGCCGACCAGATATCGAACGAGCTCGACTTTGTCGGCGGAGAACTCGGCGCCGATGCGACATTTGATTATTCAAACGGAACCGCCGAGTTTGTGAAAAAGGACATCGCCAGGGGGCTCGATCTGCTGGCGGACGTCGTGCTCAATCCCACCTTTCCTCAAAACGAAGTCATCAAGCTGCTGAAGCAACGGGTCGACGAAGTCAAAGCCGCCAAAGATCAGGCTCAGGCAGTTATCGGCAACTACTTCCGGGCGTACCTCTACGGCAGTCATCCGTACGGCCGTCCGACGAGCGGCGACGAGAAGTCTATCGCCGCAATCACACGCGACGACGTCGTGAAGTTTTATCAAACTCATTATACGCCGGGGAACACGACAATCGCGGTCGTCGGAGACTTTGACATTGCTGAGATGGAACGAACGCTGACTTCGAGGTTCGGCGGCTGGAAGGCACCTGCAGAGACGGGAGTCAGGCGTATCGAAGCACCTGCGTTTGTGGGCAAGAAGCTGTTGCTGGTCGATAAACCCGACTCGACTCAGACGTTTTTTCAGATCGGTAATCTCGGCATCGCTCGCACGAATCCCGATCGCGTTTTCGTTCAAGTGATCAACACCCTGTTCGGCGGACGGTTCACCTCGATGCTCAACACCGAGCTTCGCATAAAGACCGGGCTGACCTACGGCGCGCGGTCCTCGTTCATCCAGCATCAGACTCCGGGACCGTTTGTGATCTCGACTTACACGCGCAACGAGACAACCGAGAAGGCGATCGATATGACGCTCGAGATCCTGAAGCGGCTTCACGAGAACGGAGTCACCGAAGAGGATCTGAAGTCGGCGAAGACTTATTTGAAGGGACAATTCCCGCCGACCATCGAGACCAGCGATCAGCTCGCCGAATTGCTTGTTCAGCTCGAGTTCTATGGATTGGATGCGAGCGACGTTAACAGCTACACCACGAAGATCGACTCGATGACGATGGCTGACGCCCAGCGGGTTATCAAACAGTATTTCCCCCTGGAGAATCTGGTGTTCGTGTTGATCGGAAAGGCCGGCGAGATCGAATCCGTCGCGAAGAAGTACGCGTCCAGGATTGATAAGAAGTCCATAGGTCAGGTGGGGTTCTAGCAGTATGCTGAAAAACGGGTAGCGCCACAAAGAGTCAAAGCCACGAAGCCGCACCGAGTCAACGAACGCAAGACTTTCCACGCTTCGCGGTGCTTCGTGTTCCGGTGTCTTGGTGGCAGGAAGGCAGGGTTTCATTCACCTTCTGAATCTTGAACATTACATCGGCGTCCTCACAAGCGTGCAATGCAAAGCTGTCTGAAACTTCCACTCAGCTTCGATCCCGAGGGTCTGAAGTCTGATCTGAAAAATATATCGTCCGACGAGTGGGTTCGGCACTTCAACGACCGCTATTACGAGGGCGAATGGAGCGGTGTGGCGCTTCGTGCGGTCGAGAGTGCGGGGAAGCGGCTCTACTCCGACCCCGGGACAACCGAACCATTTCGGGACACCCAGGTGCTGGCGCGGTGTCCCTCGCTCCGGCGCGTCCTTGCGGCGCTTCAGTGCCCGCTGAAGTCGGCGCGGCTTCTAAAGCTCGGTCCCGCCGCGCGAGTCATCGAGCACCGCGACTACAACCTGAGCCTCGAAGACGGCGAGGTCAGGTTGCACATACCCATCACCACCGACCCGCTTGTCGAGTTCTATCTCAACGCCGAACGAGTCGTTATGCTAGCGGGCGAGTGCTGGTACATCAACGCCAACCTGCCCCACAAAGTCGAGAATCGCAGCAACGCCGATCGCGTGCACCTGGTCATTGACTGCGCCGTTGATGACTGGCTTCTTTCGCTTGTGGCCTCGGCGAGCCGGTCTATCGAAACGACTGTCGTTTCATCTTCTGCAGTCTCCGGACTTCCATCTCCAGAAAGCCTGGAGAGATTTTGCCGCCTGGTTTTCGATGACGAAGGTCTTCAGGAGAGGCTCAGACAGGTAAAGGACAGGCGTCTTTTTATCGACCTGGTTGTCCGCCTGGGCGAAGAGCGCGGCTGCCCCTTCAATGCGCTTGACGTCGAACAGGCGTATCGAAGAAACCGCCGCGCGTGGATCGAGAGGTGGGTGTGAGCGTGAGGGCCAGTCAACTCCGCGGCTGGGTACCGATTCGCGTCTACTGGGAGGGCAGCCGTCCGCTCATCGATTGGTGCTGGGTCGGCACCCGGCCATACGCTGAACCATTCTTCAACCAGACCATCGACGCAGCGCTGCAGCTTCCGTTCAGCTCGATGTTTCGGCCGCAAACCTCGCTTGACACGCTTGCCGAGCATCACGCGATCGAGCCGGGTCTTCACCCGCGAGGATTTATCTTTCACATGTCGCGTTGCGGCTCGACGCTGGTGTCGCAGTTGCTGGCGGCGCTGGCCGGGAGCGTGGTGCTCTCCGAATCTGGTCCGATCGATTCGGTGCTTCGAGCGAAGTTTAGAGACCCACTGCTAAGCGACCAGCGGCGTGCCGAGTGGCTACGATGGATGGTGAGCGCTCTCGCCCAGAGAAGAAGCGGCGACGAAAAACAGCTATTCATCAAATTCGATAGCTGGAGCGCGCTGGACTTGCCGCTTATTCATCGAGCTTATCCGGACGTACCGTGGATCTTCCTGTATCGGAACCCCGTCGAAGTATTGGCCTCGCAACTGGCGCGACGAGGCGCTCACATGGTTCCAGGCGCGATCGAGCCTGAGCTCTTCGGGATGACGGTATCTGAGGCTTACGATATGCAACCCGAGCAGTACTGCGCTAGAGTTCTTGCGTGCGCGTGCGAAGCGGCTCTTTCCCATCAACGGAGCTTTGGCGGGATGATGATCAACTACGAGCAATTGCCCGAAGCTGCATGGACGGAGATTCCCGATTTCTTTCGCGTCGAGCACGCGTCTTCCGACCTGGAAACTCTCCGGCGGGTCGCCCAGTTCGATGCCAAGAACCCTTCGGTTGAGTTCACGAGCGACTTGAAAGCAAAACGAGTTACGGCAACCGCCGCTGTGCTTCAGGCGGTGGAGCATTGGCTTTCTCCGGTATACGAACGGCTCGAAGCAGCGCGGTTTCGTACGCAGCCGACATAGTACTGCTTTGCCGGTTCACCGCAGAAGCGCAAAGGCGCGGAGTTTGATCTCGGCGTCGGGTAGTGGTGCAATAGCGTGTTGAGAAGAGTCTCGCCACTAAGTCACCAACGACACGAAGCTCCACAAAGCTTTTCTTTGTGCGGCTTTGTGTCTTAGTGTCTTCGTGGCGGGAGAGGCGGCGCCAGGCATCAACACATTATTACCCCACTACCCGGCGTCGAAGCTGCTTGACACTTGATCCTACAAACGAGAATCACACGATGAAGAAACAATTATTCATAACAACCCTGCTGGCGTTTGCAATTCAGCCGATCTCCTTCTATGCCGACGAAGGCATGTGGACCTTCGACAATCCGCCGCGCAAGCAGTGGAAGGAGCGCCATGGCTTCGAGCCCAGCGATGCGTGGCTGGAAAACGTGAGGCTCGCCTCTGTGCGGCTGAACGATGGCGGGTCGGGCTCGTTCGTCTCGCCAGACGGGTTGATGGTAACCAACCAGCACGTTGCCAGCGGCCAGCTTCAGAAGGTCTCGACTAAGGAGAAGGACTACACCAGGGAAGGCTTCTACGCGCGAACAAACGACGACGAGCTGAAGTGCCCCGATCTCGAATGCAACGTGCTGGTCTCTTACGAAGACGTGACGGCCCGCGCCCAGTCAGCCGTCAAGCCGGGCGCTTCGGACAAGGAAGCGAGCGAACAGCGCAAGGCCGCGCTGGCCGCGATTGAAAAAGAAGCGAGCGAAAAGACCGGCTTGAAATGCGAAGTCATCTCGCTGTACAGCGGCGGCGAACACTGGTTGTATAGCTTCAAGAAGTACACCGACATTCGATTGGTCTTTGCCGTCGAAGAGCAGATTGCATTCTTTGGCGGCGACTACGACAACTTCACCTTTCCACGCCACGACCTCGACGTAGCCTTTTTTCGCGCGTACGAGAACGGCAAGCCGGCAAAGACCCCAAACTACTTCAAATGGTCCGCTGCCGGACCTGCTGGCGGCGAATTCGTGATCGCGCCGGGCAATCCCGGTTCGACCGCGCGACTGCTGACGCTTGGGCAGATTCAATACCACCGCGACCACGGCAACCCGATTCAAAAACAAGTCTGGACATCGCGGCATGATGCGCTCGCGCGGTACTCCGAACGCGGCCCCGAGCAAGCCCGACAGGCAGGCAGCGGAATGCGCTCGATGAGCAACTCGCTCAAGCGATTGGTCGGTCAGCAGGAAGGCTTGATGAACCCGCGAATGATGGAAAGAAAGCAGGCCGAAGAGAAAGCGCTGCGCTCCGCAGTTGCGCGACGAACCGATCTGCAGAAGGCTTACGGCCAGGCCTGGGATCAGATCGAGGTCGCCTACCGAGATTATCCTCAAATGGCGAAGCGCGTGGCTTTTTCCACACTCACCCCTTTGCGTGTCGATGCATTCGGCACACCGTTCGGCAATCCAATCTCCCGCCTGGCCACTATCGCAGCCGCGATTGTTCGATACACCGTAGAAACCGGAAAGCCAGGCAACCAGCGTTACGACGAACTCCGAGACTCGAACCTTGAGTCGTTTCGCTTCAGCCTTTTTTCCCGCGCTCCGATCTATCCCGAAATGGAAGAGCACCTGCTCGCGGCCTGGCTCGAAGAAGCTCAGAAGACGCTCGGGGCCGGCGACCCGTTTGTGCGCGCAGCGCTCGCCGGCTCGACTCCTCAGGCGGCGGCAAAACGCGCGGTGAGCGGGAGCAGGCTTGCGGATGTTGAAGCGCGCAAGGCGCTGATAGAGGGCGGCGCTGATGGAGTGGCAAAGTCAGATGACCCGATGATAGCTCTTGCGCGCAATGTTGAACCCATAACCCGGGAGTTGCGTGGATGGCTCGACGAGAGGATTCAACGTGTGGAGTCGAGTGCCGGCGAGAAGATCTCCAGTGCGCGATTCGCCGTTTACGGGAAGAGTTTGCCGCCCGATGCGAACTTCAACCTGCGGATCAGCTACGGCCGCGTGTTGGGCTACGAGGAAGACACGACGCTCGTGCCGTTCAAGACGACATTCTTCGGGTTGTACGATCGCGCGAAGAGCTTCGACGAGAAGCCGCCCTACGATCTGCCTCGGCGATACCGCGAAGGAAAAGACAAGCTGGACCTGGCAACGCCTTTGAACTTCGTCTACACGGCGGACACGATCGGCGGCAACTCGGGAAGCCCGGTGATCAACCGCAACGCTGAAATAGTCGGATTGAACTTTGACAGCAATATTCAGAAGCTGCCGAACCGCTACTGGTACGTTGATGAATCCGAAGGCGGCCGCGCAATCGCGGTTCACAGCGCGGCGATTGTTGAGGCGATGAGGAAGCTCTACGGTGCGGACAGACTGGTGAAAGAGATTCTTGGCCAGTAGGAGCAATCGTTTTGATAGGCGGTCTTGAATTGCAGTCAGCACTGGCTCGCACGAATCGAATCCGCGAATGAGGTCGCTCGCCTTTTATGACCGGCTCCACTCGGGTAGGTTGGCCGAGTGTGTCAGCACTGTGGAGGAAGTCGATGGCATTTGTCGTGTTCCTGAAGGGAGTCAACGTGGGCGGACACAAGACCTTTAAGCCAAGCCTCCTCGCAAAAGAGTTGGCGGAGTTCGATGTTGTAAACATAGGCGCGGCGGGGACCTTCGTCGTCCGCAAGCCGATCAGCCAGTCGAACCTCCGCGCCGAGTTGGTCCGGAGATTGCCGTTCGAAGCCGAGATCATGATTTGTCCCGGGCGCGACATAATCAATCTCGCAACAACCGACCCGTTTGTGAATGAGTCGTCCGGCCCGGACATAGTCCGCTTCGTCAGCGTGCTGGCGAAGCGTCCTCGAGCTCTTCCAGCTCTTCCACTAACTCTGCCGCCCGGCGATGAGTGGCTGGTGAAGGTCATTGCTGTCCGCGCCAGATTCGCCCTCGGTTTGTACAGACGGCAGCTACGAGTGATCTCTTATCTGACCCAACTCGAGAAGCGTCTCGGTGTATCGGCAAGCACGCGCAACTGGAATACAATCAATGCCATCGTCAAAGTCTTGAACGGCGGCATCAAGTGATAGCGGCAAATACGAAAGGCTAGCTCAGGAGAACGCGGTCTGCGCGAAAACCTCACGCCCACCCCGCAAGTCAATCAGGTTGAATAACTCACGCTCTTGCCTGATACTTCTCTTCCCTTTGAGTTAAACCCTTGTTAGGAGCCTGATCAAATGAAAAGAGCCCTCGGAATACTCGCGGTCATGTTCGTTCTTGTACCCGCTGCGCTTGCGCAAGCCGACGCGTCATTGTTGCTTCAGAAGCCCACCATAAGCCGCACGCAGATCGCATTTGTGTGCGCCGGTGATTTGTGGGTGGCTCCACGAGAGGGCGGGGACGCCCGGCGTCTGACCACCGGAACCGGCATCGAGACCGATCCGCTGTTCTCGCCGGACGGGTCGATGATCGCCTTCACCGGCGAGTATGACGGCAACGTTGACGTCTACGCCGTTTCGGCGGCGGGCGGAGTCCCGCGGCGGTTGACTCATCACCCGGGCGCGGATGTCGTGGCGGGCTGGACTATCGATGGCAAGAGCGTTCTCTTCCGCTCCGGGCGCAACAGTTATTCGCGGTTCTCGCGCCTGTTCACGATTTCGATCGAGGGCGGCTTCCCGGTTGAAGTTCCGCTTCCGATGGCTTTCGAAGGCTCGTTCTCGGCCGACGGCTCGCGGCTGGCTTACTGTCCGCTCCCGCGCGCGTTCAACGCGTGGAAGCGTTACCGAGGCGGTCAGACTACTGCGGTGTGGCTTGCGAGGCTTGCGGATTCGAGCGTCGAAAAAGTTCCACGCGATAATTCGAATGACTTCAACCCGATGTGGGTAGAAGGCAAAGTCTATTTCCTGTCGGATCGCAACGGCGCGGCGACTTTGTTCGCCTATGACACCGCTTCCAAAAGAGTTACTCAAGTCGTTCGCAATGATGGGCTCGATATCAAGTCGGCTTCTGCCGGACCCGGCGCGATAGTCTACGAGCAGTTTGGTTCGCTCCACTTGCTCGACCTCAAGACGGACAAAGCGCACAAGCTCGACATAAGAGTCACGGGGGACATGGCCTCGGTGCGTCCGCGTTTCGAAAAAGTGGGGAGCCGTATCACCAACGCGACGCTTTCCCCCACCGGCGCGCGAGCCGTGTTCGAAGCTCGCGGCGAAATCCTGACCGTGCCCGCCGAGAAAGGCAACGCGCGCAACTTGACCAGGACCCCGGGTGCGGCCGAGCGAGACCCTTCGTGGTCGCCTGATGGGAAGTGGATCGCTTACTTCTCGGATGAGTCGGGCGAGTACGCGCTTCACCTTCGCGACCAGAACGGCATGGGCGACCCGAAGAAGATCAATCTTGGCAACCCGCCTTCGTTTTATTACTCGCCGCTCTGGTCGCCCGACAGCAAAAAGATCGCTTACACCGATAAGCGCCTTAACCTTTGGTACGTGGATCTCGACAAAGGAGCGCCTGTAAAAATAGACACCACAACGTATGAGAACCCGTGGCGCGTGTTTGATCCATCGTGGTCGCCCGACAGCCGCTGGCTGACCTACACCAAACAACTCAAGAATCGACTGGGCGCCGTTTGTGTTTACTCGCTTGAAGCTGGAAAAAGCACGCAGGTAACCGATGGTTTGAGCGACGCGCGGTTCGCGTCGTTCGACAAGAGCGGCAAGCACATCTACTTCACGGCCAGCACCGACGCCGGCCCGACGACGGGATGGCTCGATATGTCGAGCTTCAGCCACCAGGTTACTCGCAGCGTCTACGCGATCGTGCTTCGCCGGGACCTGCCGTCGCCGCTTGCTCCGGAAAGCGACGAAGAGAAGGTTGCAGACGAGAAGAAAGCCCCGGAAACGCAGCCAGCGGCCACGGGTGCCGCTGCCGCGCCCGGCCTGCCGGCCGAAAAGCCGGCCGAGAAGAAAGAACCAGTCACTGTCTCAATCGACTTCGAGAACATCGGCCAGCGAATTCTGGCGCTGCCCATCCCCGCGCGTAACTACGTCGGCACAAGCACAGGAAAGGCGGGCACGCTCTACGTCCTGGAAGCTCAACCCGGCCCGGGCCCTTTCAGCTCAGCGGCGACCGTTCACAAGTTCGATCTCGAAAAGCGCAAGACCGACAAGGTCCTTGAAGGGGTGTCCGCCTTCGACGTGTCCGCCAACGGAGAGAAGATGCTCTTCAGACAGGGCGAACGTTGGTTCATCGCTGCCACGGCTCAACCCGTCAAGCCCGGCGAAGGAATGCTAAACACCGACGAAATGGAAGTCTGGGTCGACCCGCGCGCCGAGTGGAAGCAGATGTATGGCGAGGTATGGCGCATCCAGCGCGATTTCTTCTACGATCCCGGCTATCACGGACTGGATCTGAAAGCAGCCGAAGCACAGTACGCGCGCTACCTCACAAGCCTGGCTCATCGCGCCGATCTCAACTATTTGTTCTCCGAGATGCTTGGCGAGCTTACGGTCGGGCACCTGTACGTGGGAGGCGGGGATGCCCCTGAGGCGAAAAAGGTTAAGGGCGGCTTGTTGGGCGCGGATTTGAAGATTGAGAACGGCCGCTATCGGTTCGCGCGCGTATACAACGGCGAGAACTGGAACCCGCAGTTGCGCGCGCCGCTGACTCAGCCCGGCGTGAACGTCGCCGCGGGCGAATACCTGCTAGCCGTCAACGGCCGCGAGCTTCGATCGAACGACAGCGTCTATAGCTTCTTCGAAGGCACCGCCGGCAAGTCGGTCGTGATCAGAGTCGGCTCAGACCCGAACGGCGCAAACTCCCGCGAGGTCACGGTCGTACCCGTCGAGAGTGAAACGGGATTGAGGAACCTGGCCTGGATCGAAGACAATCGTCGCAAGGTCGATCAGATGAGCAGCGGCAAGCTCGCGTATGTGTACTTGCCCGACACGGGGGGAGGCGGCTACACCAACTTCAACCGGTATTACTTCGCGCAGATCGACAAGCAGGGCGCGGTGATAGACGAGCGGTTTAACGGCGGCGGCACCGCCGCTGACTACATCATCGACTATATGCGCCGCCCGTTGATGAGCTACTGGGCGACGCGTGAAGGCGAAGACTTCACTACGCCGGTCGGCTCGATCTACGGACCAAAGGCTATGATCATCAACGAGTACGCGGGCAGCGGAGGCGACGCAATGCCGTGGTACTTTCGCAAGGCGGGCGTCGGGCCGCTGATCGGCAAGCGGACGTGGGGCGGGCTTGTCGGGATCTACGATTATCCAACGCTGATGGACGGCGGTTTGGTGACCGCGCCTCGTGTTGCTTTTTGGAGTCCCGAAGGCAAGTGGGATGTTGAGAACGCCGGCGTGGCTCCCGACGTCGAAGTGGAGTTCGACCCGCAGGCATGGCGCGCGGGGCGAGACCCGCAGCTCGAGAAGGCGGTCGAGGTCGTGATGAGCAACTTGAGCAAGAACCCGCCGTCTACTCACACGCGCCCGGCTTATCCGAACTATCACAAGCCCAACGGCCGCGACGGAAGGTGAGCTCAACCAGCCGCGAATAACGCGAATCATGGCGACGGCAATTCGCGATGGTTCGCGTTGTTCGCGGCAGTGGCGGCAGGTTCCAATCGGATGACGCTTGAAGAAATCACAAAAGCAGCAGCCGCGCGAAACAGGCGGCTCCTCGATCAGTATCGCAGCCAGATGATCGAGCTCGAGCCGAAGTACCTTCTCCAGATGGCCCACCTGACGACCCCGGCGACGGTGTGGAAGTACGTCGAAAGCGCGGTCACAAAATCAAAAGCCAATCTGGTGATGCTCGACCTCGAAGACTCGATCCCGCGAAACAACGTCGAGCTGCTCGAACAGGGGCGAGCCAACATAATTCGCGCGTTCAACGAACTGGATTGGGGATCGAGGCTTCGATTCTTTCGGCCGAGAGGCATCGAACTGGATCCCACGCATTCCGATATCGCAGTCATCGTTCGGGTCGCCGGGTCGAAGCTCGACGGGTTGATCTATCCCAAGATCGAGAGCGCCGACGAAGTCCGTTCCATCGACGAAACGCTAACGGCGCTGGAACGCGAGGTTGGTCTTCCGCGTGGCGGGATACGGATCGAGCCGTTGATCGAGTCGGCTTTGGCGGAAGAGAACGTCTTCGAGATCGCCGGTTCGTCAAAGCGACTGGTCGGATTGGTGTTTGGGTCGTATGACTACTGGGCGAGCCTGGGCATGGGAGCGTCAAGCTATCGCGCGGATCATCCGCTGATCGCCGGGGCTCGAGGGCGAATCGTGAAAGCGGCTGCTTCGGCCGGCATTCCGGCGATCGCGGAGATGACGACGAATTACCCGACTCGCGACAAGAGCGATGCAGAACGCCGGGCCGCAATGGAAGAGTTTCGAAGCGATGCGTTGCTCGCTTGCGAGTTCGGCTTCGCGGGCAAGTGGACCGGAATTCCCGATCAGACTGCGATGGCCGTCGAGATTTTCCAAACTACCGACCAGGAGATCGAACGCGCGATCAACGAAGCAAAGCAGTTTCTCGAGGCGGAAACGTCGGGACGAGGAGCTACAATGATCGACGGGAAGATGGCCGACCGCGCTACGGATCGCTTGAATCGAAACACGTTGAAGAAGGCTTACGCGATGGGGCGGTTGGATGACACTTTCGCGAAGCAGTTGATGATCTGTTAATAGGAGGTACTTCGGTGAAAAGATTATTGCTACTTGGCTTCACATCCCTCGTGATCTTCTTTGGGTTCGAACGAGAGTCTCAAACGCAAGCAACGCCTCAGTACGCTTTTCAGGCGACCGGCTCAGTATCCACCGCAATCGATTCAAATCAACCCGCGACAAAGGTAAAGCTCGTCGAGGAGGTCGGGTTACGCGCGGCCTCCGCAAAAGCCCTCAAGCTCATCCAGCATTCGCAGGTGGTCTGGTACAAGAAACAGGTTTGCACTTCCTGCCATCACCAACTGCTTCCCGAAATCCCGATCAAGCTGGCTCGCGAGCGCGGAGTGCCTTTTGATGAGACCATAGCGCGGGACACGACCGCCTCGGCCTTCGCTTTTCTAAAAGATCTTGATTCGCTGGTCCAGGGGTACGATTACATAGACGTGTTGTTCGATGGCTGGGCGCTCTACGCCGCGGACGTAGCCGGTGTCGGCCCAAGCCTCGCGGCAGCCGCTTCGGCCCAGTTTATCGCCTCGCGCCAACTTCCCGACGGCAGTTGGCCCACAATGGACAACCGACCCCCACAATCATCCAGCCAATTCACGGCCACGGCGGTCTGCGCACAGGCCCTGACGCGTTATCTGCCCGCACAGTTCAAGGAAGAAAAGGCAGCTCGAGTGCGTCGAGCTCGAGAGTGGCTGCTCAAGTCGCAGCCCCGAACAACTGAGGATGCAACTTTTCGATTACTTGGCTTGCTTTGGACGGGCGCGGACGAGAAGGCTCGTCAGAAGGCCGCTCGTCAACTTGCGGCCGGGCAGCGCGGAGATGGCGGGTGGGCCCAGATGCCTGCGTTGGCCAGCGATGCATATGCGACCGGCGAGGTCTTATTCGCGTTGCACAAAGCGGCCGGCCTCCCGACCAACGACGCTTCATATCAGCGCGGGGTGAGCTTTCTTCTGAAAACCCAGGAATCGGACGGCTCCTGGCGAATCAAGTCACGCCTGCATCCACCGGCTCCAGTGAGCCCTCCCTTCGTCAACGTGGAGTTTCCTCCGTTTCAGCACGACCAGTTCATCTCGATTATGGGAACGGGCTGGGCCGCTACCGCATTGATGCAAGCAATCCCGGCGCGAGCAGGAAACGACTCGATAAGGCCCGCGCTGGCTGCCCTCCAGCCCGCCGAGCAAGCCGAGTGGGTGAAGGTTGCTCTGACCGGCAGCGCCGCCGATTTGAAGAAACTCCTCGATGGCGGAGTGAAACCCGACGCGAAGACTGCCCAGGGAACCACAGCGCTGATGCTTGCGGCTCGCAATCTCGAGAAGGTGAAACTCCTTGTCGATCGCGGTGCAGACGTGAATGCCCGCGCTGCGACGGGTCTCACACCGCTGATGGTCGCCGCGCGGTATCGAGGCAACACGGAGGTCGTCCGGCTGCTGCTGAAGAAAGGCGCCAGGCCGAACGCGGAAAAGGGAGTCGAGGTCCGTAACGACGCTAGCGCCCTGTTCTTTGCTGTTATGGCGGGTGATCTCCAAACGGTCGCCGTGCTGCTTGACGCAGGGGCCAGACTCCAGGACAGAATGAAAGTGCTTGGCACTATCTTGACGAGCCCTTTGAGCTTCGCGACATTCGAAGACGACGCGGCACTGGTTGATTACCTGATTGGAAGAGGCGCGGACCCGAATGAATTGGACAGTGACAGAATCTCGGTGCTGGGGTCTGCGGCGATTGGTAATCATGCAGCCACGGTTGACGTGCTGCTCAAGCGGGGCGCGAAGGTGAACCACGTGGATAACCTCGGCATGACGCCTCTGCTGTACGCGGCCTCGATAGACTACGGCGACACCGTCGTGCTTGAAAAGCTGATCGCCGCAGGCGCCGACCTCAACGCGAAGACCAAGGAGGGTCTGACTGCTCTCGACCTGGCGAAGAGTTACCGTCACGAGACTATGGCGAACCTGTTGTCTCAGAAGACGGCAGCGCGCTGAGATACAGCGCCAAACGTGTCGGGCGATGTGTGCGAGCTCCAAAAACGCCGCGACCGCGTGACCTCGATTCGTTAGCGCGGTTGATTGACCTGAGGCATTAAAAATGGCGGAACTGAAAACCAGAAAGAACGCCGCGAGCGTCGAGAAGTTCCTAAACAACATCGCCGATGAACAGCGTCGTAAGGACTGCTTCCGCCTTTTGGAAATGATGAACGCCGAGACGAAAGCGGAGCCGGCAATGTGGGGAACGAGCATTGTCGGCTTTGGCCGCTATCAGTACAAGTACGAAAGCGGGCGCGAGTTGGAGTGGTTCCTGACGGGCTTCTCGCCGCGAAAACAAGACCTGACCTTGTACATCATGGGGGGACTCGAACGTTATCCCGCGCTTATGAAGAAGCTGGGAAAGCACAAGACGGGAAAATCCTGCCTGTACATAAAGAAGCTTGACGACGTGGATTTGCCCACGCTGAAGGAATTGATCAAGAAATCAGTCGCGGATCTAGCGGCAACGAAAAAATGAAAAGGCGAAGAAGTCATCAATGCCCAGAATAATCGAACCGAAGTACGGGCGGTTGGTTGAGGACTTTCGGGTCGGTGACATCTACCATCATCCCTGGGAAGTTACGATCGACCACGGATTGATGGCGATGTTTGCGGGGTCGTTTCTCGATCCGAATCCGCTCTACTCAAGCGGTCGCTTCGCTCGCGAACTTGGCTTCCGCGACCGCGTAGTCCCCCCGCTGGTTCTGTTGAACCTCGCGCTGAGCTTCACCGTTCACGATGTCTCTGAACAAGCGATAGCTCATCTTGCTTACATCGATTTGAAGTTTCCAAATGCGGCTTATTCGGGAGACACCCTTTCGGTGCATTCGGAAATCCTCGGCGTGCGAGTCTCTGAATCGAAGCCCGATCGTGGCATCGTGCATCTTCGAACAACCGGAGTTAATCAAGACGGTATCGTGGTTGTGACGTTCGAGCGCAAAGCGCTCATCCCAACCGGCAAGCTCGAAGGCCGAGCGCATCCCGAGCAGGGCAAAGCGAACCCGAAGACAGCCGCGTCAATGAGCAACTTGTCGAACTCGAAAGCACGCAGCAAACACAGGCTGCCGTCCACGCCACCAAGTACGTTGCCCTCGGAACTCGCCGGCGAGATCACGACTCCTGCTTGGCCCGGGCGGCCGCGTGGTTTATTCGAAGACTTCGAAGAAGGCGATGTGATCCTTCACAGCATCGGGCACACGGTCGGCGAAAGCGAGCACATGCAGTTGACGATTCTCACTCGCAACAGCCACCCGCTGCACTTCGACGAAATCTACTGCCGCGACCGCAGCTTCACAAAGACCAGGGTCGTCGAAGGCGGACTGGTGTTTGCGTGGACGGCTTCGCTTGCAAGCCGCGACACAACTGCGAATGCGTTGTGGGAAGTTGGCTACGACAAAGGGAGTCATCCGAATCCAGTGCTGGCGGGCGACACGCTCTACGCTGCGTCGCGCGTGATCGAAAAGCAGTATCGCGAAAAAAAAACTGGAATCGTCCGGTTCAAACTTGTAGGCATGAAAAACGAAAGGCCCGCGACCTTGATAGCCGCGGGCGTCGATCTGTTCGATGACAAATTCGATCAGAGGGTCTTCGAGATCGAGCGCACCATCCTGCTGCCGACTCGCGAAACGACCGAGTGAATCGCGCATCGTCCCCTCTACGCGGAGTCGCTAACCCGTAGGCGGAACCAGGGCTCCCCACCGCGAATTGTTCTTCGCAGCCTCGCTCCGCGCCTCGTCTTTTTGATTCTCAGTTTATTTCGGTTGTGAGGCTGCCGGCTTCTTGGTCGAGTTGTCAGTCCCACCGCCTCCAAAGCCGAGCTCACCCACTTTGAAGCTTATTCCAAGGGCGAAACGCGCGGTGTACCTCTTTACCGGAGTCGGTGTGCCCGTGTCCGGCGGAATCGGGTCGCCTGGCTTACCGAACCCCTGAGGGAAATCCGCAAATTCGCCTACGTGAACACCGGGTGTCAGGAATAACCGGTTCCACAGATGTAGAGACCCTCCGCCGAAGAAGCCAAACCTCGATGTGTCGGCATTTCCGTTGGTGATATCGAAAACCGGGCCGGCAGAAATCGAGAAGCCAACGTTGCGCCAGGGTTGCCACGGGAGGTTGTAATTGAGAAGGGCCATCAGGGCCGTTCGAGGCCGCCCGCCGCCATCAACACCAAGCACGTTTTGCGTCTTGGTCGGGTCGTCTTTATCAGGGACAGTGACGCTCGAATACGAGCGCGCCTGAAGTTGGGTAAGAAGAAAGCCGGCCGACGACACGAGGATTTTCCGGCACGCGTTGAGATGGAATGTCTTCGCGTCGGCGCTGGTTTGCTGACTGCCTGAGAATTCCTTTACCACAACGTCATAAGCATTGGTGCTGTCCAACTCTGCTGTAAAATATGCGATGTGCTGCGAGTTCACCTTCGAAGCCAGCCGGAGGAAGAGCTCTCGCGCGGGGACGAGAACATCCAGCACGAACGCTTCGGCGGCAGCCAGCTCACTTTCACAAGTGTTCCGCTGTGTGGAGTCCAATTTCTTGATCTGAGTGAACAGGTCTAGAATCGCCTTCTCAAAGGCTTTGAACTTGCCCGGCACGCCTTGCCATTTAGCGAGCGTTGTGTCGAGCGGCACGCTGGTGGGTTTACCATTCGCGTCCTTTCCTGGTTCAAGCTGAGCCAGCGCATCATTCAAAGCCGCGGCAGCGGCCGCAGCCGGTCTCAGATCTAGCGGGCACGGCTTCAGGGCTGTTTTCGTTTCGGGAGTTGCCTTTTGCGCAGCAGCGCCCTCAAACCAAGCCTTAACCTTGGACATCGCGTCCTTCAGTAGATCAATATCACTTCCTTGTGGCTCGATGCGATTCACAGTGAAGCTATACGTGTAGAGGATGTTGTTAGCGTTGTGGAGCGCGAAGCAGTACTTCCCGGAGTTGTCCACGCACGATCGCGATATGCTGCCGGTCTTCCAGTCCAGGTCCACCTTGTACAGCGGCGATTTCTTTGCCTTGTCTTTAACCGACTCCTCTTCGGAGAAGGGACACCTTTCGTTGTCTGGCGGAGGCTTAAGATTGTCCGCGGTAAGATCGGGCACGACCGTCCTGGTCACAACGTTCTGCGCTTCGTCAAGACGTGCCTGTGTGTGTGGTTTTGGGGGCGGCGCTGTATCGTTCGGCTCTGAATCTTGGGGACTGGGATCGACGGAGCCGGAAGCGCGCGTCTCGGGCTCAGCAACGCGAGCCCGACCGCTTGAAGTCTTAAGCTTAGCCTTGAACATGGCTTCAAGAACCTCGGCCGTGACGCCAGCCTCTCTCAGCTTTGAAAGGCTGTCGTCTGACAGATCGAACCGCGTCGCGTTGCCTTCGATGACCGCAACGATCTCTTGCGGCTTGGTCTTCCATCGCAGCAGAGCCAGGATGTTCTCGTTGGTCAGGGCGTCATCAGACGTCGCCAAAGCCATCGGTGGAAGTACGAGCGCGAGGAGCAACACGGATACGAACACTTTTCTTTCGACTAGCAGGGTTGACATGGACGACCTCCGTTAAAGGGCTTGTTAGAGCCGAGCACGGGGCGCCCTATTGTGTGAGGCCAAGCACACCAACGAGGTTCCGGTTGGGGTTGTGCTCCCGGCGCTTCGGGCCGCTCTACATAGGTGTATGTCCTAAATATGGAAACATCACTGTTCGTCTGAGACGATTTGCCTTTTCGAAGGGTGCGGCCCGAGTTTGAAGGCAGCCGAGTTTGGTGAGTTGCTAGTCGGCAACGGCGGCGGGAAGCGAAACGCCTGGGAGCGGAGCTTTGGTGAAGTGACTCGCGAGCTTGGGATAGGCGTTGCGGCGGGTGGTTCATTCGTTTTGGTTCGGTCCCCGGTTGTGCCGTGGGTAGGGCCGCAGAGGTCAAACCGGCTGTTGCGCGGTCGCTCGCATGGAGCACTGAACCAGTAGAGCTGTTGCGTTCTGCAAAGACGATCTTCGTCCGATCTGAGCCGATGTTTTTGAAGCCTCACCAATTAGAAGACGAGTTGCGCAAGCGGCCCGAATTCACGGCTATGGGATTAGTGCTGGTGCGAGACATGAAAGCAACCGATCTGATCATCGACCTTGACCGTCCAGTGTGCACTTACATATTCACGTTCACGGTGACCAATCCAAAGACCAGCGTATTGGGTCACTAGCGGCAGGTTACGGCTTTTGATGGAACCTGGCGGCTCCGAAGATTGCGAAGGAGTTTATCAAGCTATTGCGCGCTTCGCGGGGTGGTCCGACCAAGGAAGTAAGGGAAGGCGGCCGGAAGGTCAAGAGACCGTATCGGAACCAGATGCATCGGGAAACACCCGCGGGGTTACGCACGGTCCTTTTTTCTATCACGCCTCTAGGCTACTGACCTAGACCATTAGCCCGTTGAAATGAATCTTAATATCGGCCTCTGCAACTAACCCCATGTTAGATCTGACGGCCTCAGGACTCATCAGGCCGACTACAAAGAGGAGCACACGACACTCTCGCCCCGCGCACTAAATCGGTTTCATAGCTTCTCTCCTTTGTTATCCCAGCCTCTTTGCATGGAACAGGGAGGGGCTTTTCCAGTGTCACAGAAAAGCCCACGCTGCACCTCAAAACCGAGCTTTGGGTTTACCGATTCTCCAGGCGCCGGTTTTGCTAGGTCAGACATCTCTTCGTAGCTCGGAGTGGGAATCCGAGTGTGTACGTTTTGCTGAGAAACGCACGCTCACGATACCTCGTTGGATCGTCGGGTTTCTTTCAATGAAATCGAATTCCTTCCTATCTTTATCAACAAATCAGCTTCAACAATCAGCTTTGATTCGTAATAAAGACGAAAGTCGCTGATCTCCTGAGGCGAGTGTGCGTCGACAGCCACTTTCAATTTCCCGAACAGTTACTATGGAAACTCGCTACCCCCAGCCGCGTAGCAGATAAAAGGCCTAGCTGCTACTATGCCCTCGCATCTGAGACGTTCACGTTGACCCGAAATATCCGGTATGAAATCAAACCTGTCTCTCGGATCTGACACCTCGAGCAAATCACTATAATAGAGCCGAAGCTCGTCTGAGTGCGGGATGTCCGAATGGGTGGTGGTTTTCGTCTGCTTCAAGATAGGAGCCATAGGTTCGGGACGCACGTTGGATAGTTTGATCCCTCTACAATCACGCGGAACGGGGATTAGCCGGCCGCCCCATCGGAACTTTATCTCGCCAGGACCATACGTAATAACGGCTTCCGTAGTCTCTGCGACGTAGCCAAATTCGCTGACAGCGCCACCCCTGACGGTGTAGTACTTGAAATCGCTAACTCTCTTCGTCTGAAAACAGCCCGTCTTGAAGACCAGCATCGGCTTGAGCTTGCCTGTCTTTTGAGAAACATTTCCCATGTGTAATTCACTACCCTCAAAGTCAATTATCCAGTTGAAGTCGTGCATGTTTTCACAAGTAACACGATTTCTATCTCTCGGTTTTCCCCAACCTATTGGCTCCTTGCAACCGGCTATGGTGACCCCCGGAGTCGTGTCACTAAGAATCTCAATCCGATCAGGCTGATTTTGAAGCGCCTGGTGGGAGAAGACGAGTGTTGGGAGTCTACAACCTTCAAATGTAACATACAGATCGTGGTCCTCCCGCGTGCTGAGAATCCCCACCCTACCCTCGTCTCTGCGACCGGGATTGTCTTTATCATCGGCGGCAGGGAAGGAAAAGTAAAAGAGCCCGTCGAATGAGACTTTCAAAGTATTGGCTCCGTCTTCTCGGCAAGCGTAGCTAGTGGCGGCCGTTGCCTGCGCGTCGACCTGTGTCGATGTCTTGTTTGCCCCTACCGAGATCAACAAGAAAAAAAGAAGAGTCAGAAGGCCCGTTGAGAAGATTCTCGACGCTGCGGCGTATCTGCGCTTGTTTCCAACCTCGTGTTTGTGGTTGTAGTGTGTCATTGTTCGATCTCTCCTTCCTGGAATTAGTATTCGGCAACCCCGCCGATTAGGTTGAACGACGCCCAATAATAGGGATGGCTGTAATGCAGATCTTGGTCATCAACCATCGAACGTTGAGCGCTGCGAAGCGCTTCAACACTTGCAAGCCCATTCTGTTTGCGAAAGCGATGAAACCGAATCATCAATTCCGCGGTGGCGTCCGAGTCAACCGGCCATAGGCTTGCGACTACCACCGGCACGCCAGCGGTGATGAATGCTCGCGCGATGCTGCTGGCCCCTTCACCGCGATAGTAACGTTCCACTCCGGTTTGACATGCAGACAGGACTACGAGTCTGACTGAATTCAACTT
Source organism: Blastocatellia bacterium (assembly GCA_049273855.1). Taxonomy (GTDB): domain Bacteria; phylum Acidobacteriota; class Blastocatellia; order UBA7656; family UBA7656; genus Onstottus_B. The sequence goes on along the minus strand of JBASRN010000295.1, from coordinate 1,898 downwards.
TAGTTGAGATATCTCAGAGGAAGCCAACTCAGAGTTGACCGACACTCCGTCCTGAGTGCTTTGACTCTCCTTAGCCAACAGCAGACGGGAGCGCAGGGGTGAAAATGGGTTAGGTATGAAATGCGAGGCGAAGTGAACGACACTCGCATTGGACATTCCGCTCAGCACCCCGCTCCTTGAGGCGAGCCCTTCAATGAGCGGGTGTGAGAGCTTATAAAACCTGGCGATCGACTTAGCCTCTTTAGCGGCCGATGGCAAATCCGCGAGTAACTCGTCTTCACGTGATCTGAAATGCGTGATTCCCACGCTCAGCACGCTCTCATCTCCAATCAGTTTCTTACCCGTTGCGAGATCGGAACAAGCTATCAGTACGTTGGAACTTGGCGACAACGCCAGCCGGTAATCTGCAATGAGATACCTATTTGATGGAGAAACCAGAGATTGAAAGGGCAAGAAGTTAAGGATCTTATCCGGGATGATAAAGAGTTGTTTGTTTTTATCCAGCAACGGCTCAACTGGGCCAATCAGCACGTCATACAATTGTCTATTTATGCGCGATAATTCCTCGCCTGACTTTGGATCCTGTGCAAGGTGCAAGGACTCCTGGACATGCTTGCTGAGTTCTTTTGATGCAGTGTCTTGGCTTAGCTGGCTGAACAAGGTCTTAGTAATCACCCAGGAAAGAATTCTGTCCTCTAAGACAGCATACTGAACTATCTGCACGCCATCGGGGAGCCGATCCTGAATCTCCGCAAGGCTGAGCGGCCGCGAAGCACTGAATAAACCTTCTTCAGAGAGGTCAACTCTATTCGTCGGGTGCCTGGCTTGAAATAATGCATGCAGCAATGAACGAGCCCGGCTCAACTCTGAGTTTTCAAACGCTGCTCGGGGGTCGTTAAGCCTCGCACTTTCGAAATCTATCGCCAGGTCATAGACGTCCTGTTCAAGATCGAAGAAACTATCTCTGTTGCTTTGCTCAAGTATCTTGGTCCGCTGGGTTTCGTAGTACCTGATCGTACGATCGAGTTCTTCTTTGGCCAGCAAAGTTTTTCCTGAAGCAGCTAAAGATGCGAACAAGCCTTTTTGAGCCAGATAAACAAATTCCGGAAACTCTATCTCTCTATAGAGGTCTATGGATTCGTTATACCTAGCAATTGCAGCGTCGAAATCTCCGGATTGTCTATATACGCTACCAAGGTGTAACAACGCATACGCCTTCATCTGTAGCCCCGCGGGCTCGTTGGATCGTTGACTGGCGATTTCCAAGGCCCGAGTAGCGTTCATCAGGGCCCCGCTGTGATCCTTCAACCGCGCCTCGATCATCGCGAGGTGCACGTAAGACGTACAGATCATCGTCAGTTCTTTTAGTTCCAGGGCCATATCGAGCGCCGCTTTTTGATACTCAAGGGCTGCCGCATTCAGGTCGCACGCACTCAAAACCCAGGCGGTTTGCGCATAGAACAGGCAAGCCTGGACCGGCTCCAAGACGTGTGTAACGGCTAGGTCCAAAAAGGCTTGAAGGTAATTTAAACACTCGTCGAAATTGCCCAGGGGTTTGTAAGCGCTAATCAGATGAGACAGCGCCAGCACGCATCCGTATGGATCTTGCGTTTGTCGGGCGAGATTCAAGGAAGGTCTGCTATAGCTTATCGCCTTCGAGTATGAGTTGAGGCTAATATGACTATCTGCCAATCCATTTAGAGACCGGATTGCGAGGGATTTGTAGTCAACCCTTTCGCACGATTGAGCTAGTCGCTGGAACGTTGCGATGCCTTGTTGCGGATTTATTTGTGATGAACATAGCCCAATCCAGTACTCAGCAACTCTTGCTTCACTCCGATCACCGATTTGATCGAAGGTTCGCTTGGCCTGAAAGTAAGTTTCGAGCGCTTCAGGCA
>JBASRN010000278.1:0-8524 GCA_049273855.1 Blastocatellia bacterium | reverse complement strand
GGGGCGCCCACGGAGGGACGCCCGTACAGGTCCATCACCTTGAGCGTGACTGGTTACTAGGTTGCTGAACACGAATCTGTCTGACGGCCCTTCCTCACGGCGTCTATGGCTGTTCACATGTTCGCGCCGAGACGGTTCGCGTGCGACACTGAACCACGAATGTACCTGGTTCAACTCCCGGCGACGTTAGCTATTGATTACCCGCAGCCCTGTGTTCCCGCCTGTACCGCGCGGGAGGCAATCCGAGCTCGCGCTTGAACGCGCGATTGAAAGCCGACTCGGATTCGTACCCGACATCGGATGCAATCTCCGCCACGCCGCGAGACGTCGCGGCCAGAGCACGCGCGGCCAGTTGCAGCCGCCATCGCATCAGGTAAGCCATTTCCAGCGAAGGATTAATAGAATGGTCCGCCCAAGTCAATGCACACCCTTCGTTGCTCCCAATTATTGTTCTTTTTTGCGTATATTTTTTTCGCGTATCAAATCGCCAAACTGATCCCTTGCCTTGATTTCATACAAATATAGAAGTGCGTTCGCTCGCTAATCGTTCAACCTCGGAGCTTTCGAGTCATACCCTGATAGAAGGTGCAACTGGCATGCCGTAAGCGGCGGATCACACCGCACACAAATCGGTCGTCCAGATTCTCTAGATATCTTCAAAACCTGTGCAGTATTGGACTGAAGCTCCAGCGTGAAGGGAGTATCATACGGAGTGTGCGAACATTAAACGTGATCCGGCATTCGCGTCCGGATTCATCGCGGCTAACTAACCAATTTCATAACAGGAGGACAACATCATGGGGATTTTCGACAAGATGTTCGGAGGCGGCGCTTCCAGTGAGGGCGATTCACAGAAGCGTTTCGAGGTTCTAAAAGGCAAATACCAATCGGTCCTGAATGCGGCCGATCAGATGCAGTTACAGTTCCAGAATCTGCACATTCAGGATGACAAGCTCTTCATCAAGGCGACCGCGCCGTCTCAGGACGCGGCCAATAAGATCTGGGATCAGATCAAACTGGTGAATCCTGCCGCGGACGATATCGTCGCCGATATCAGTGTAAGGCAGACAGCCTCGCAAGCGACGGCTGTCGGCGGGGGCGGCCAGAGCGGGCAGACCTACACTGTGAAAGCCGGCGATACACTTTCCAAGATCAGCAAGCAGTTCTACGGCGACGCGAACGAGTACATGCGGATCTTCTATGCCAACCGAGACAAGTTGCGGGATCCCGATAAGATTCAAGTGGGCCAGCAACTGACCGTTCCCCCCGAGAACGGATAAGGGCACTTTGAAACACGACGCTCGCTATTCATCGCGAGCGTCGTGTTTCTTTCGCAGTGCCAAAAGAGCTTTGGTTAAGTGCCTGGCTTGCCGGCTGGCACTCCCGCAGGAGCGAGAGTGATCGCTAGTTCATAATTAGCCGGCACCCCCCACACCTCGTAATCAGCGACCAACAGGCATAGTCATGACCACCAACCGGTTGTGATTCGTGCACGCCGCGAGAAGCTCTCCCCTGCGATCCCCATCCAGATCAGCGATCGCCAGGCCGATGGGTCGTTCACAGGTACGCACCTTTCGTACGGTCAGTTCATGTCCGTACGGCGGTCGCCGTTCACATCATCTCCAACCACCATCCACGGTTTGTCGGAGAGCCGTATATTCAACGCGGCTAGCGCCATGCGCGAGCCTGCGCGTTGCACGACGCGCACGGTGGAATCACCGTGACCTGGCACGAGCACATCAGGATGCTCATCACCAACCACGTTTGCTGCGCCTAGACGGAAGTAAGGCATCGTGCCCAAGGACGCTGCGACCACTTCGCCGAAACCGCGTGAGCCACCGCCACAGTGAAACGGAATGCATTGTGCTCAATCAAAATGAGCATACTGTAATGATGTCGCCAAATACGGGTAGCGGTTCTGTTCTGCGCGACCTATACCTCTATGCATCGCCTCTTGGATCGCGGCGACGCACGACGACGAGCGACATGTCGTCGGCTTGCGGGCATGCACCGGCAAAGTCTTGAACGGCGCCGAGCACCGAAAACAAAACTGCATCTGCCGAGCCGCTTTGGGCACGGCGCAGTTGGGCCTCGAGATGCTCGAGTCCGAATTCCTGATCTGCGTAGTTACGTGCCTCGAGGACCCCGTCGGAGCAAGCCAGCAGTACGTCACCGACCCGCAGTTCCACAGTTCCACTGACGAAGGAGGCGTCGGGGAGCACGCCGAGAAGCGGTCCTCCTTCGGAAAGCGATTCCAGCTCTCCGTCTGCGCGCAACAGCAATGCGGGAGGATGTCCGGCGCTGCAGTAGTGGAGCGTGTTGGTGACAGAATCGAGCCTTGCCAGGACCAGGCTGGCAAGCGGCGACCCCAACGACATTCGGCAGAGGTCGCGGTTCACTCCCGCAACAATGGCCTGCGGCTTCGCACTCGCGGCGCTATGCGTCCCGACCAGTCCTAACAGAAGCGTAATCCACATCCCGGCTGCCAGACCTTTGCCGCTGATGTCACCCAGGGCAAGGTATATGCTGTCGCCACTCTCCTCCACGGTGAAAAAGTCACCGGGCAGGTGGCGAGCGGCGAAAGTCTCGCTGGCGATTTCATAGTTGCCATGCCGGACCAGCCGTGGCGCGCACAGGCGACGGTACACCTGTGCGGCTTCGAAGACCGCGGCATGGAGATCGGCGTAATCCTTCCGAAGCGCCGCGAGCTTCAACTCCAGCTCCTGGTGGGGCGCCCGCTTTCGGGATTTCCGACGCGGCGCAGAGGTCTGAAGGTCAACCGCAAAAGCTGCCGACAACGCACCGCTGAATCCTGACTGACTCATAAGATTGCCTCATCCTACGAACTTGTATCCGCTGCCGTGCACGGTCAGAATAAGCCGCGGTTCTTCGGGATTAGGTTCCAGCTTCTGCCTGAGATGAAGGATGTGGGTGTCCACGGTGCGGGTGTTGGGGTAGTTCTCGTAGCCCCACACCGCATCAAGCAAGCGATCGCGGCTGAGCGTCTCCGCAGGATGGGCGACGAAGTAAGCCAACAGCGCGAACTCCTTCGCTGACAGCTCGACTGGCGTGCCGCCGCGTCGCACCTCATTGCCGCGGATGTTGACCTCTACATCGCTGAACCGATACACCTCTGGCGTCGTCGCCAACGGCGAGACCCGACGGAGCACCGCTTTCACGCGTGCAATCAGCTCGCGGATCGAGAACGGCTTGGTGACGTAATCGTCGGCGCCCAGCTCCAGACCCACGACCTTGTCGATTTCCTGTCCGCGCGCGGTCAGCATGATGATGGGCAGTGAGGGCCGCTTGGCTTTCAACTGCTTGCAGACGTCGAGTCCACTCATTCGTGGCATCATGACGTCCAGCACCACCAGATCGGGGTGTTCAGCCAGGGCGCGTTCGAGGCCCGCCAATCCGTCCTGCGCGCTGATCACTTCATAGCCTTCGTATTCAAAGTTGTCGCGCAGTCCAGCTACCATGGCTGGTTCGTCCTCGACTATCAAAATGCGCGTCCTCATACTTGCGCTCCTCTCAGCGTCGCTCCGGCGCGCGGGCTTAGCGCCTTCCAATTCGGCATCGCTCGCATACGCTTTAGTTGAATGGTGTCTAAGTTGGTTCATGATGCGGTCGCCCCCGATGCCACGCTATTAGCCGGCTGTTGCGTGTCCAGCGGCAGCGGCAACGACAGAGTAAACTTGCTGCCTTTCCCCGGTGTGCTTTCCACGTCCACCTGTCCCCCGTGCGCGTGCGTAATATGTCGAACCAGCGACAAGCCCAGGCCGCTTCCCTTCGTGTTGTGTACCAGCGGATCACAAGTCCGGTAGAACTTCTCGAAGATCTTCGACTGTTCGCGGCGCGCGATGCCGATGCCGCGGTCTACCACCTCGAGCTTTACAACCCCGTTTGCCCGGTACAACCTGACGACCAGGAATTTTTCATGATCCGAGTACTTCAGCGCGTTGTTGACAAGATTGACCAGTGCGCGCGCGATTGCCTCTCGGTCCACGCGCACGGGCGGGATGCTCGAGTCGATATTCAATTCAAACTCGAAGCCGTGTTTCTCGATTTGATAGCGATAGGCGTCCAGCGTGTTGCGCACCAGTTCCGCAATGTCAGTCTCACGCATATCGTACTCCTTGCGTCCGGCCTCTATGCGAGAGAAATCGAGAATGTTGTTGATCAGGCGGCCCAGCCGTTCGCTTTCTTTGCGAATGATGCGGTAGTACTCATCCTTCTTTTCCTGGCTCTTAATGCGCCCGAGCTCGAGCGTCTCTGCGTACAACTGGATCAGTGACAGCGGCGTGCGAAGCTCGTGAGATACATTGGAAACGAAGTCGGACTTCAGCCGGGCCAGGTCCATCTCCTTGCTGACGCTGCGATAGGTTAGCGCCAGCCCGCCGATCATCAGCAGCGAAAGCACGCCAAGGATGAGAAAACTCTGTTGAATCAAGCGGCGACCTATCGCTTCGACGGTCGTGCCCTGGAACTTGATCCCCAGCGCCAGCCCACGGAATGCGTCGTCGAGGTTGCGCGAAACCTCGGGTTTTCCTTCTCCCCACCCAGTTGAAGCGGCGAGCAACCTATTCCCTTGCTCGGCGTCGTAATCCAAGGGATAGACCATCATAGCAAGGTGATTCTCGCGATCTTCGCTCATCTTCTGAGCGACCAGTTCCTCGAACATTTCCGGGAAAAAGGTCTGTTTGAGATAATCGGGATCGAAGCATACCCCGCCCAACACAACCCGGTCGCGGGAGAGCTGCGGAAACGTGAAAAAGGTACTTGTCATATAACTGTAGCCGCCGGCCCGCTTCGCTTGCTCGCCGAAGCAGGTGATTGCCCTGCTCTTCTTGTGCAGCACATCGCACATCATCTTGGCTTCCACCCCAAACCACCCGCGGAACATTTCGCTCAAGCGATCATGCTCCTCACGAAAATACTGGTCAGCCATCTGTTTCTGCTGCGAACGAAACAAGATGCCTTTTTCGGCGTCGAACAGAAACGCGTGCGCCAGCCAGGGGTTCTCTGACAACATGAGGTCAAGCTTCCTTCCCTTATCCAACTCCGTATCAGCGTTCGGAGATGGGAAAACATCTCTCATCGCTTCGGTCATCGTGTAGATTCTGTCGTTGATCTTCTTCTCGGAGACGGAGAGCATATACTGGAAGTCCCGATGGATGGTGGCCTCCACTTGTTTGTCGCGCTTAATGGACTCCAAATGGTGGAAGTTGACATATATGAGCGCCGCCGCTGGCAGCATAACCGCCAGTTCGAGGGTGAGGATCAGGCGGAAGCGCTTATTGCCGCTCCAGGACTTTTTTCGCTTAGTCTTCATTCCAACCTCCAAGCGCCTTTGCGGCATGCAGAGCATAGCCTAGTGTATGTCAAACTGTGTCAAGTGCGCGTAAAACGATGTCGAGAAACTGTGAACTCCGTAGAGGACGGTAATGCGGAATTGCGAAATACTGTTGCGAGCCGGCGGGGAAATGCTCGCGCTGGACTCCGAACTCTGGGAGAGCATCCCGAGTACAGCCCGTAGTCTCCCACCGCTATCTCTCCTTGCGAATCAGCCTCCCCAACGCCTCCTGATCCGGCGCCAAAAGCTCGGAGATCCGCTGGTGGTCGACGTCGGCGACGATGATTTGGCCGACCTCGGTGTTGACCTCGCGGAAGATGCCGTGAGACCTCATCTTTGCGACCTGGTACTGGTTGTCCTCGGTGGGGGTGACGTAGTGCACCGAGTCGGCCTTGAAGCGGTGCACCAGGAAGAGGTGGACGAGGGTCATCAAGCGCTTTTTGCGAAGAGACTCCGCAAAAGTATTCTGGTCGCGCACCGAGAGGATGCTGCGGCCACGCCGGTCGTGGATGGGGGCGAAGACGACATTGGCGAGCTTCTCCTCGCTTTTGTCGTAGACTCCGAGCTCCAGCAACTCCGAGCCGGCGCGGTGGGGCCGCAGCTGAACCCGGAGCGCGCTTGAGAGCTCATAGTGCCGCGTCCACATCGCCAGCCACTCCTCGAGGAGCTTCTTGGGCACCTCGGTCTGTATCAGGTGCTGGTGCTGGGTCGATCCCTTGCCCATAGCCATGGTCGTCGCCGTGCGCCCCGACGTAGCCGCCAACGCGGCGTCCGCGCGCGGCCCGCCGACCAGGGTCTGGGGTGTGCGGTAGGGAGACTCGACCATCCGGAGTTTTCGTTGAAGACGGGCTAGGGCGAGCATGCCGTCCTGCTTGAGCGCAGTAGCGAACTCCTCGGCGGCGAGGCCGTCGATCTGATGACCGCCGTAGGTAATGAAGTTGAAGACGAAGCCCAGCTTCCCGAGTTCCTCAGGGAAGCGCCGCATTTCCTCGTCGCTCATGCCGGTCGTGTCCCAGCTGAACGACGGAGAGAGGTTGTAGGCCAGCATCTTGTCGGGGAACTCGGCGTGAATCGCCTCGGCGAACTGGCGGGCGTCGGCGAGGTCGGCGGTCTTGGTCTCCATCCACAGCAGGTCGGCGAACGGCGCCGCGGCGAGCGACTTGGCGATGGCGTACGGGATGCCACCGCGCACCTGGTAGTACCCCTCGGGCGTCTTAGCCGCCTCGCAGTCCCAGTCGACGTCGGCGCCGAGCTCTCGCGCCTTCTGCCGCACGGCGCTCAGCGAGGCGCGCGCGGCCAAGCGCTGCCATTCGCCGGCGTTCGTGTCGAGCGGCTCGCCTTCGCTCTCGCGGAACTCGAGCACTTCGGCAACGGCCTCTCCGAAGGTCCTGAGGACGGCCTCGTCCTCCCACGCCTCGAGGAAGCGGGAGGCGACGACGTCGAACATGCCGTCGAGCGATGTCTCCTTCCCCTCCCGGTAAACCGCCGTGGCCTCCGTGGCATGCCGCAGGATGCCTCGACCCTCGAGCCAGTCGGTTGCGAAGGCGTACTCGCCGTCGGCGATGGCGTAGAGCAGGTGGCCGTTGAGCTCGCGGATCCCAAGCTCGTAGAAATGCCGGATCAGCGCCAGGAAGCATAACCTGTAAGCCGGCAGGTCGCGGTTGGTGGAGCCGAGCAAAAAGGGGTGGTCGCGTTCGTCGCCGATGCCGTCGATCAAGTTGGCCGCTTCGGCGTCGGTGCGGGCGACGATGATGCCGGGAACGCCCATGACGTCTAGCTGGAAGCGTGCGGCGTTCAGGCGCTTGTTCTGCTCGTCCTGCGCCACGAGCACCTTGCCGCCCTGGTGACCGCACTTCTTGGTGCCCGGACGCTGATCCTCGATGTGGTAGCCCGCCACGCCGGCCTCCACGAAGCGACGGATCAGGTTGCGAACGTTGGGGTCGCCGCCGTGGCCGGTGTCGGCGTCGGCGATGATGAACGGCCGGAAGTCGTAGGCCGGCGTTGCGGCGCGCTGCGCCTCAGTCATTCGCGAGCGCAGGTAGTGCTGGTTGCGGTCGGCGGTGAGCAGCGCGCGCACCAGCGTCGCGGCCTCGTCGGGCACTTCGTTGAGCGGGTAGCTCGCGAGATCGGGTCCCGGGTCCTCGCTCGTTCCGCCCTTGGCGGACGTCGCCCAGCCGCCGAGGTAGATACCCTCGATCCCCATCCGCTTCATCGCCACCGCCTGCCCAGGCGAGTACGGGCCAAAGGTCGTGATGCTCTTGCGCTCCGCGAAGAGCTGACGCAGGTGGTCATGGAATGCCGCCGCGGCCTCGCGCGCTACGGTGTAGTCGCAGGCGATTGTGCCGCGCTGCTCGACCACCTGGCGCGCGGTGTAGAGGCGAACGACTCCCGCGAATCTGGGGCTGTCGAACCACTGCTGGGTCGCGGCGATTTCCTTCTCGAACGATGTCATGACGGAGCTCCTTGCTTCAGGCGACTAAAGTCGAGGTTCTCAGTGATCCGCGTTCCGTTCCGCTCGAAGGCCTCGATGTAGGCGTGTACGCGGGACCTGGCTGTGGCCAGGTCGTGGTTGTCGAGGTTGAGGTTCAAGAGGTCGATGTACCAGGGCGGCTTGACGCCGTTGGTGACATAGGTGGAGACGATCTCCCGCGCGATGGGCAGCGTGGTCGCCTTCGAGTCGTCGTGGACGTCGCGGTCACCGGCAGCCAGCAGCTTTTCATACTCTTCGGCGAGCAACCGTGTGAAGAGCGCCGCGTCGAAGGTATCGCCGGCCTTTACGCCCGTCTCCGGGTCGTCCTCGGTCAGTTGCGCGCCCTTGTGCAGCCATTCCCAGAGAATGCTGACACGGATCTCACCGGTCGCCATGTCCTCCATCAGGTAAAGCTGGTCGGCGTCGCCGAAGAAGTCCGCCGGCTTGAGCGCCGCGGCCTGGAAACCCTGCTCGAAGGCATTGCCGTACTGCAGGGCGACACTCAGCAGATCGCGGGCGCCCCGGACGGTGCGCGGCGCCGGCTCGAGCAGCACCAGCCCATCGGCGTCCTCCCGCGTGTAGGTCAGCGGCGGGAACTTGCGTGCGAGCTGGTTGTCGGCGCCGGCCTCCTCCCACACCGGCCGCACGATGTGCACCATCTTCCAGTGCGCCACCCACTTTCCGCTCGCCCCCGCGAGCTG
>JBASRN010000256.1:0-2784 GCA_049273855.1 Blastocatellia bacterium | reverse complement strand
ACCAAGCAGATCGCCCGCGAAATGTGGGCGATGATGGGCTCGATCAACACTGAGCAACTAAAGAAGATCAAGAATCTCAAGAGCGCGAGTCCCGGGGTGAACTGCACCACATGTCATCGCGGGCAAGTGAAGCCTGCCCTGAATTTGCCTTAGCAGGCTGCTGAAAAGGGGGCGCCACCAGGACGCAATGACCCGAAGGTCAATGATGGCAATTTATTTCTTGTTCCTTTGCGCCCTTGTGGCTTAGCGGCGATGGGTTGGTTTTTTAGCATGGATACCTTTTTCCAGGATCTGCGATTCAGCGTTCGGACGCTTCTGAAAAGACCCGGGTTCACCGCCGTAGCTGTGCTCACATTGACGCTGGGCATAAGCGCAACAACCGCCATCTTCAGCGTCGTCAACGGCGTGCTGCTGCGCCCGCCTCCCTTCCGCGAGCCCGAGAGAACCCTGGTGCTGTGGGAGAACAACCTTAAGGACGGGATCGAGCGCGACGACGTATCTCCAGCCAACTTCCTCGACTGGCGCGAGCGCAACCGCTCGTTCGAGGACATTGCGTTCGTCAATCCCTACAGCCTCGATTACCAGGACGGTCCCGAGCCCGAGACCTGGCAGACGGCGATGGTCTCCCAGGGTTTCTTCGACATCCTCGGCGCCAGCGCGATCATCGGGCGAACGTTCGCTCCCGAAGAGTACCGAAGCAGCGGCATCACCGCAGTAGTGCTGACCTATGGATTGTGGCAACGGAATTTCGGCAGCGACCCAAACATCGTCGGCCGGACGCTGAGACTCGACGACCATTCGGCGACCATCGTGGGCGTCCTCTCTCCCGAGTTCAAGTTGAGGCTGTTCGAAACGGAGAAGGTTGCTTACGCTCCGCAGTTTCCCGACGAGTCGATGAGCCGTCAGCGCCGCGCGACCTATCTGAAGGTGGTGGCGCGACTGCGCGAGGGCGTGACCGTCGAGCAAGCGCGAGGCGAGATGGACACGATTGCGGCGGGGCTTGCCTCCGAGTATCCACAAACCAACAGCGGAATAGGAGTGACGACCGTGGCGCTCGCGGACCAGATGACCGGGCACGTACGTCCGGCATTGTTGATTCTGCTCGGCGCGGTCGGTTTCGTGCTGCTGATCGCATGCGCAAACGTTGCGAATCTGCTGCTTTCGCGGGCGAGCGAACGCACACGAGAGTTTGCCATACGCGCCGCGCTTGGCGCCGGGCGACGAAGAATCATCCGCCAGTTGTTGACCGAAAGTCTCTTTCTTTCGCTGGTTGGGGGCGCGGGCGGGTTGCTGCTTGCCGTGTGGAGCATCGACGTGATTGTGGCTCTCGGCCCGGGAAACATCCCGCGGCTCGAAGAGGCCGGACTCGATGGTGTGACGGTGGGGTTTGCGCTGCTGATGACCGGGCTTTCGGCGTTGTTGTTCGGACTCGCTCCGGCGTTGCAACTCTCGAAGCCAAATCTGAACGAGCACTTGAAAGAAACCCGTTCGTCTGCCGGCCCCTCTCGCCATCGTTTGCGAAGCGTCCTGGTGGTCACCGAGATCGCGCTGGCGATGGTGTTGCTGGTCGGGGCCGGTCTGCTCGTGCGAAGTTTCGTTTCGCTGCTGAGGACCGATCCCGGCTTCGCTTCGGATCGAGTAGTTGGATTGCAAACCTTTATCTGGGACCGCTACACCACTCCCCAGCAACGGGCGACTTATGTCCAGCAGGGTCTGGAACGGTTGAAGAGCGTGCCGGGAGTTATGGCCGCGGGGATTACAACTGCGCTTCCATTCTTTGAGAGCAGCATGAGCTCATCGCTTCCGTTCATGATAGAAGGCGAAGCCCCGCCGCCCGCCGGTGAGGAGCCTACCGCCTTCTACACGATTGCAACCAATGATTATTTCGCGGCTCTTGGCGTGCCCCTTGTCAGCGGACGGCTCTTCACCCAATTCGACCGCGGCGGCGCGCCGCTGGTCGTCTTGATAAACGAAACGATGGCGAAGCGGTTCTTCCCCGATCAGGACCCTGTCGGGAAAAAGATTCTTGTTAGAGGCGGTCAGCGAGGCCTGAGCGCGCCGGCGCCTTCCGAGATCGTGGGTGTGGTCGGCGATCTGCGACACGAGGGGCTGGATCAGGCGCCGCGCCCCGAGTACTTCCGGCCCTACGAGCAATGGCTCACCGGCTCGATCATCTTCACGGTGCGAACTTCGACCGCACCGGCGTCACTGATTCCGACTCTCAAGGCTCGGCTTTGGGAGGTCAATTCGACGCAGCCGATCTACCAGGTCGCAACGCTCGACAATCTTATATCCGATTCGCTCAAGTCGCGGCGATTCAGCCTGTTGCTTCTCGGCTCACTTGCGGGGCTGGCGCTTGTGCTGGCGCTTGTTGGCATCTACGGCGTGATGAGCCTTGCGACGCGGCAGCGCACACACGAGATAGGCGTTCGCATGGCGCTGGGAGCGAGGGGCGGCGATGTGCTGCGACTGGTGATGACGCACGGAATTAAGCTTGCGATGGCCGGCGTGGGTCTTGGTCTTGCGGGAGCGGTTGCGATGACGCGACTCATGCGAACCTTGCTTTATGAAGTGAGTGCGACTGACCCGCTCACTTTTATCCAGGTGGCTTTGCTTCTGATCATCGCGGCGATCGTGGCGTGTTACATCCCTGCGCGGCGCGCCACAAAGGTAGATCCGATGATCGCGCTACGATACGAATAAAAGGTTTCTGGTTTATGGTTTCTGGTCTCTGGTGTAGCGAATGAATTAGTAGCATGTACGGGCGGCTCTCCTGGCCGCCCC
>JBASRN010000253.1:0-7958 GCA_049273855.1 Blastocatellia bacterium | reverse complement strand
AGGGCTCAGGTAGGCCAGCCAGCCCCCGACTTTGAAATGGCCTCAACCAAGAACATTCAAAAACTCAACGAGCCGGTCAAGCTTTCGGACTACAACGGCAAGTGGGTCGTTCTGCTTTTTTATCCGCTCGATTTTACCTTCGTGTGCCCGACCGAGCTGACTGCATTCAGCGACCGCTACGATGACCTGAAGGCAATTGGCGTCGAGGTCATCGGAGTTTCGACCGACTCAGTCTACTCGCATCGAGCATGGCTGCAGACACCGCGCGACAAGGGCGGCGTTGAAGGGCTTGAGTATCCACTCGCCGCGGACTCGACGAAGAAGATCTCCAGCGACTATGGGGTGTTGATCGAGGAGAAGGGGATCGCGCTTCGCGGGCTGTTCGTGATCGATCCCGAGGGAATCCTGCGCTACAAAGTCGTTCACGATTTGAACATCGGCCGATCGGTGGAAGAGACGCTGCGAGTAATCCAGGCGCTTCAAACCGGCGGGCTTTGTCAGGCCGAGTGGAGACCGGGACAGAAGACGCTAAACAGCTAGGCACGCCTGGAAGTTTTGCTTTCCTTGATGCAGAGCGGGCGGATTGTACCGCCGCTCTGCATTTCTTTCTGTGATCGTGAGGTGAGACTATCATGCCGATGAGAATTGGGACCGAGATGCCCGGCCTTGACGGGGCTACCGAGTGGGTCAACGGATCGAAAGACGAAGCGGAGGGGCTCGCAAAAGGACACCCCACGCTCGTGCACTTCTGGTCGGTGAGTTGTGGAATCTGCAAGGAGAACATGCCGACGGTTTCAGAGTGGCGCGAGGAGCATCAAGCCGCCGGTCTTCGTGTGATAGCGGTTCACATGCCTCGCTACCCGGAGGATGTGGACGTCGAAGCCGTGCGCCGCGCGATAGATCAGTACGGCATCACCGAGATCTGCGCGATCGACAACGAACACAAACTGCGGGACGCGTTTTTGAACGAGCAAGGCTACGTGCCCGCCTACTACCTTTTTGACTCGAACGGGAAGATGAAGAGCTTTGCAGCCGGTGAGCGGGGCTTGGATCTGGTTGGCCCAGCGTTAAAGCGATTGCTCGAAACGGTGGCCGCGCAGAAAACCGCTGAATAAGCCAGGTGTGACCAATCCATCGCCACCAAGCCACGAGGACACGAAGGAGCACAAAGCCCGCAACATGGTGCACTTGTTGCAGCTTCGTGTGGTTGTGCTTCGCGGTGTACTCCCCTTTTTCAGCAGCTTGCCAAGCAGGTAGCGCCGTTACTGCGCTGGCTTCGTTGCCAGGGGTTTCGAAGGCTTGATCAGGGGCGTGTACTTCAAAAGGGAATCCGCTACGCGCTGGCATGGGGCGAGCTCAATAACCTTCTTCGAGGCGTCACCTTCGAACCTGAGCCCCATCCGGCCACCCGCGTCCCAGGCAACCGGTTTGTGATCGGATTCGGTTTGTTCCTGTTCGGACATCTCTCGCGCGACTAGCCAATACTTTCCCGGCGCAATATTCGTAAGAGAGAAGCCGCCGTCAGTCGCGGCCTCCGCCTCGAAATAGCGGAGCACCTCGTCAACCGCTTCGGGCTCGGCGGGGACCAGGTGCACTCTCATCTTCGTCGCCGGTGGTTTGTTCTCTTCACCAGTCACGACTTTCCCGCGCAATCCCGCCGCGCCCTCGCTCAGCGTGACAGCCAGGCCCTTAACATTGTCGCCTGACTTGAGCGCCAAACCAACCTTCGCGACGTCGATGGGCTTTGCGTTGGCGTTGGCGGGAGGCAGCGTTGCGGATTTGATGAAGAGGATCTCCGACGGAAGCTGCAGACCAATGCGGTGAACACCCGCGCGGCGGTGGCGAAGGGAGAACTCGCCTGTGTCGGAGGGGCTGGTGTACTTGAACGAGGAGAGAAGGGCATTAGCCTGGTCTTGGGGTCGGGGTTTGCTGTCGGCGCGAGCGCTGATGACGATCTCTTCGACCCTGGCGGTCCGGTCGCCTTTGCAGCCTGTTTTCTGTGGATCGTCTCGCAACGGCTCGATGACTGCTCGGCCCACGATTGAGGCTAGCTGCTCAAGCGCCAGCTCAACGCCGGTCACGTCTGCGGAACTCACGGTGACGCGAACCGGCTTTGAAAGTAAGAGGCTGAGGTTTTCACCGCCCTCAAGCATGGCGCCTGCCCCGCCCATCGCAGTCACGTAGTACTCGCCGTCAAGCACCGCGTCAAACGCAAAGCCGTTTTCGCTCCCGGTCTTGAGCACATAGGTTGTTGCTTCCACTATCCCGTTGCTCGCGCGGGTCAGGAGGACAGAGAGCGACTCCTGGCTCGAACCGGTTGAGCCGGAAACGCTGCCGCTGATCGAGTGGCCTCGATGGTCTCGATAGCGAATGTCGATGCCGGTAACTTCGTCGCCGGCATGCACCCTAACTTCAGCAGCGGTGTCTATGGTGCTCGAGGGAAAGTAGGTTGGCGCGTCTCCGTCGTAGAGCCTGTTACCAAGACTAAAGCCTCGGCCACCTCGCCCGCCGGCAGCCACCTGATAATAGCCGGGCTCGAGGCTATAGATCCGGTATATCCCGCGGTCGTCCGTGTTGAACCCTCCGAGAAGTGCCTTTGTCGCATCACTGAATTCCGAGATAGTCCCGCCGCGCGCTTTCACCGGTTTATCGTCAATTTCTCGGATTTTGACCGCCCGAACAGACGCGCCAACCAGTGGATCACCCGATGAGTTAGTCACCCTTCCGGTGATCACACCGCCCTTCACCAGAGTGAGCGTGACGGTCTCACCCAGCAGGTGAAATGGTTGCGAGTCTGAATCCGACAGCACGAAGCCCGGGGAGTTGGCCAGTATCGTATAGGCGCCCGGCTGAAGACCGTCAATCTCGAACTTTCCATCAGCGTCGGAGCTGATCGGCCGGAACAGTGAAGACATCACAGCCTGCGGGTTAGAGGCAACGTTGACCGGAAAGGCGAGTATCGCGGCCCCCGCTACGGGCCGGTTGCCTTCGCCTAATACTCGACCCTTTATAGGCGCGTTGACTTGTTCCGGCTTGTCTTTCGAAGCCGTCTTGGGTTGGACGGCGCGCTGGTCTCTTACTGCGCGTCTGTTTGATTGCGCTTGAGAAGCGCTTGTTGCCGCGGCCAATAACAGACTCGCAATCAGAAGGGCCAAACCAGGTCTTCGCATGGATGTCTCTTAACCGTTATTCCCGGCGGGTAGCGTTCATTCGTCACGCTTCTTCGCGCTCAGGTCGAGCACGAGGTTGACTTCTGCTGGATTCCCGCTGACAACCGTAACGGTTTGTTTTGCCGATCCCAGTTGCTTCGCTTCAATCACGTCGGTGGCGAAGCATTTTATCTCGACTTCGTAGTCGCCGGGCGCAAGACCTTCGATAACGAAGTTACCCTTCGCATCAACCGGAAACTCCTGATTGCCGTCGCTCGGAGCCGAAGTAGTTGATCGAGCGGAAGCAAACGAGACCGATTTTGATGGAAGAGAGCCGCCTTGCAGCGTGACGTGTCCCCTGATGACGCAATTGGCCTGGACTACGACTACGCGTACACCGGTTATCTGTTCGTTGGGCTGAACAACTATTCCGTCGTGCTGCTCGACCCCGTTGCGTTCGATACGAAGAAGCGAGAATTTCTGCCCGTCACTCAAGGTTGGCCTAAACACGCTTGGGCTGATGCTTGCCTTTCCCGCCCTTAATCCACCGATTCGAAAACTCCCGTCGGCCGCAACCCGACCCACGCCCGATGAGGACGAACCCGTCTGAACGCTATCGACGTTCGCCTTGAGGATAAGCGTCGCGACTTGTTCACGCAGCTCCACGCTTTCGGCATTCTCGACAGACACGACACCGCTGATGCTTGCGCCGCGGTGAACGGAGATCTCCAGGTTGTCGACGTTCGACGAGCGAACTTCGAAGTCTACCGGGTCGGCGTAGTGTTCAGTCTCCCCGCTCAGCTCCCCCATCGACTCGGTTATTGCCTGGTAGCTTCCCGGCGGTACGGATTCGAGACGAAACTCACCTCTCGCGTTGGTCATCGTGAAGCCGCTCATTGCACCGAATCGCTCATCGTCATCGTCCTCGTCTTCGTTGTCATCATCGTCATCATCCTTGTTAGAAGCATCCCTGCGCGCCTTGGCTCCATAAGCGACCATTGTCATGCCGACAGGCTTTCGGGTTTTTGCTTCCACGACGCGCCCGCTTACTACAAACCCTCCGGCCGCAACTCCCAGCTTTATATCCACGCCCAGAGCTTCCGCTCCAGCGGCTACCTCGACGGGCCGTGCGGCTGGCTCATCTGTTACGCCAGGGTAGTAGGTCTTTACTCTGCTCTGACCTGTGAATAACGGTCCGAACGGCGAGTTGTCAGAATTCCCCGCGCTCACCAGATAGCGACCCGCGGGAAGACCGAAGATTCGGTAGACACCGCGGTCGTCAGTGAAGAACATTCTGCCCATCGACATTGAGTAGAAGCCGGCGTTATAGCTGTTACCGACAGGCTTCAGAGAGACAAGCGCGGCGATGACCGGACGGCCTTCGTTGTCCGTGATCTTTCCGCTTATAACGCCGCCGCGCGTCAATGAGAAGTCAATTCGCTCTACGGTTGCGTCACTGGTTATGGTCACCGGGGTTTCCAGCTTGTCCGCGCCGAGGTTCACTAACGCGGGCGCCGATGGGGTTATGTAGTATGTACCGGCGGGCAAGCCCTCGAGCCGGTAGCGTCCGTCGGAGTCGGTAGCAGCCTTCGGGGACCCCGACGGCTTAATAATCTGTTCGACCATTCCTCCCTCATAGGAAGGAGATCCCGTCGCCACCACGATAACGCCTTGGGCGGGCTTGCCATCGAGAGTCACCCGGCCTGTGATCGTTCCCGTTTCCTTTGAGTCTTGAGCGGGAGAGGAGGACCAAGCAAGGGAGCTTCCGCAAAGCAGAAGCGCGAAGGACATCGCCAGACGAATGAGATAGCGCATTGATACGTCTCCGAATGACACGAGCCTTAGCCCGTGACAGGATTTCAACACGTTCTATAAGCGAGGATCGCTTGCGGGTGAAGGATGTCACCGTTCACGATGCGAGTCTACAGCCTGCTCGCGATCGAGTAAAGGAGCAAGAAAGAGGCAGGCACTACCGATTTCGAGCTGCCTGACTGAGCATCTCCTTTGCAGCCCGGTGCATTATGTTGATCGGCGGTCGCTGACCCGCCCATAGCTCGAACTGTAAGGCCGCCTGAGCGATGAGCATCTCCAGCCCGCTGATCGTCAGACACCCTTCTGCACGCCCATCGATCAGGAACTGCGTGTCGAGCGGGTTGTAGACCAGATCGTAGACGAGACGGCGGCCACGCAACGACGCGCGCGGCACGGGGCTTGAGCCTTCAGCACGCCCGCGCATACCTACGGGCGTGGTGTTTATGACGACGGTTGAATCGCTCGTGGGAAAAGCTTCGAGCCGAAAGACGTCAACGCCGAAGTGCTCGGACAGAGCCGTTGCCTTAGCTGGATCTCGAGCGAACACGGTTACGCGAGCGCCGCGGCTGATCAAGCCATTAACAACCGCGCGCGCCGCTCCGCCCGCGCCGATCACGGCGCAGCTTTCGCCCTCAAGCTTGATGGCTCTTTCAAGCGGTTCCATCGCGCCTTGAACATCGGTGTTGTAGCCAGTAAGTCTGCCTTCGTCGATGACAACGGTGTTGACGGCACCGGCCTCAACGGCGTCGGCATCAAGCCGATCCAGAAGCGGGATGACCGCCGTCTTGTGCGGGATAGTCACACTGAAGCCGCGCAGGTTCCAGTCGATCTCGCGCGTTGCGCTTCGAACAAAGCGCGTGAAGAAGGTCTCGACGTTCTCGACTTCGAACGGCAAATATACGAAGTCCAGGCCAAGCGCCGCGAGCGCCCGATTATGCAAGACGGGCGAGGCCGAATGCGCCACTGGCGCCCCGACGATCCCGGTAATTGCAGTGTCGCGCGAGAGCTGCCGCACGCGATACAGGTTGATCAGCTCGTCACAACTCAGTTGGCCCGCCGCGCTCTCTCCTCCCGGCTCGACGGAGCCGTACGTCAGAAAGCAACCGCGGCCTGGGCCGAGAACGCGCGTGACGACTCCCGATGCGCCCATCGCAAGCGCAATGAGCTTCTTGCCATCGCGGGTTGCGCGGTCCAGCAAGCCAAAGACTGCAAGCGAGTCGTTGATGCTGTTCGCTTGCGTGACTATTTTGTGAACGGCGGCGGGCAGGTCGGTAACTCGATCGTAGACTTTGCCGAGATCCGCTGGCGTCTCCGCGAAGTTGTGATGCGACACGATCAGCCGCGAGAGATCGGGCGCCAGACTCACTGCGTCAGCGTAATGAGCGGCTTCGATATCGCAGTAATCGGCGAAGCGCTTAGCGCCGTCAACGAGCAGCCTGAGCCTGGCTGCCTGATCAACATGCTGCTTACCGCCTTCTTCAACGTCGCGGCAGGTGATGATCACCGGTAGAGGCTTGCAGGCGAGCAGTGGGCCAAGGTTTTCTGTCTTCGTAAAGTCAAAGTCGAAGAGGTAGTCGAGTCTCAACTCGATCAGATCGGCGATGCCTGCCGCGTGACTGATTGCCGATTGTGCAGCTTCGATTGTTTGCTCGGCGATGACTGCGCAAACGCGAGCGGGGCTCTCCGAAATGACGCCTTTGCCCCTCCGGTTATCTCGAATTTCAAACTCGCTATGCATCGTGCGCTCATTCGGGAGGTCGTTTCACGCAAAGACGCCAAGAACCGCAATGCCGTGAGCAACTTTGCGACTTTGCGAATCTTGGCGCCTTTGCGTGAAACTCGTTTTCACTCTACGGATGTTCGCGGCTATCCCTCCTCGTCGAACGCGAAGAGATCAGTAGTCAAGTAACGTTCTCCAAGATCCGGCAGCACCGCGACGACTCGTTTTTTCTCTCCGAGTTCCTTTGCGACCTTCAAAGCAGCCCAGCAAACCGCGCCGGACGATATGCCGCACAGGATCCCTTCTTCCCGCGAAAGCCGGCGCGCGGTATCCTTCGAGTCCGCGTAATCAACCGGAATTATTCGATCGATGATTTCGGTGTTTAGCACGCGAGGCACAAAGCCCGCGCCGATCCCTTGAATCGCGTGAGGCGCCGCCGGACCGCCTGAAAGCACGGCCGACTCCTTTGGCTCTACGGCCACCAGCATCACGTTTCGCAAGCGCTCCTTTAACACTTCGCCGACGCCGGTGATAGTTCCCCCGGTCCCAACACCCGTGACCAGTGCATCGAGACGCGCGCCCGTGTCTTCGAGTATCTCAACCGCGGTCGTGCTCCGGTGAACGGATGGGTTAGCAGGGTTGTTGAACTGCTGGGGCATGTAGCTGTTGGGTATCTCGCGGAGCAGTTCTTCAGCCTTCTCGATCGCGCCTTTCATCTGAGACTTCTCCGGCGTGAGAACTATCTCGGCTCCAAGAGCTCGCAACACACGAATGCGTTCGACGCTCATTGAGTCGGGCATTGTGAGGATCAGCCGGTAGCCCTTCGCGGCCGCCGTCATGGCGAGGCCGATCCCGGTGTTTCCCGACGTCGGTTCGATGATTGTGGTCTTGCCCGCGGTGATCCGGCCTTCGCGTTCGGCGGCGTCGATCATTGCGAACGCGACTCGGTCCTTGATGCTTCGCATCGGATTGAAGGATTCGAGCTTGACCAGCACTTCCGCTGAGCCTGGGGCGGGCAATCGGTTGAGCCGGACGAGCGGGGTGTGACCGATGGTTTCCAGAACGTTGTTGCAGATCTTGGGGCGCTGCGACAAGCTTGTGACCCTCCAGATGGTTAAAAGTAGAGAGGTAGAGTAGCAAAAGGGAAGAAGGTTGTCAGGGGGTTGTGGTTTCTGGTTTGTGGTTTGTGGTGAGTGGTAAGTGCTGAGCCCGAGCCATGAGCGTCACCGCTGACCACAAACCAGAAACCAGAAACCAGAAGCCAGAAACCAATAACG
>JBASRN010000247.1:0-8107 GCA_049273855.1 Blastocatellia bacterium | reverse complement strand
GAGTAGCGACGGTAATCGTCAGCCGCCAGATCGTCGAAGCTCTTGAACTGGCCGGTCAGAAACCCGCGCCCCAACGGACTGTAAGCGACAAAGCCGATGCCAAGCTCGCGAACCGTGTCGAGGATCTCGTCTTCCGGATCGCGGCTCCAAAGCGAGTATTCGGTTTGAAGCGCGCTGATCGGATAGACGGCGTGAGCGCGGCGAATCGTGTCCGGGGCGGCTTCGCTCAATCCGAGGTAGAGGACCTTGCCGAGCCGTACCAACTCGGCCATCGCGCCGACCGTTTCTTCGATCGGAACCGCCGGGTCGACACGATGCTGATAGTAGAGATCGATGCACTCCACGCCAAGCCGCTTCAATGAGCCGTCGCACGCCTCGCGCACATACTCGGGCCGGCCGTTGATGGTGCGCCCTGCCGCGCTAGCCGGGTCGCGCTGGATGCCGAACTTCGTCGCGATTATCACCTCGTCCAGACGCGAGCGAAATACCTTTCCGAGCAGCTCTTCGTTTTTGTACGGGCCATACATATCCGACGTGTCAAAGAAGTCGATTCCCAGTTCAAGAGCGCGATTGAGCGTCGCGGTGGACTCCACCTCATCTGCCGCACCGTAGAACTCCGACATCCCCATGCAGCCGAGCCCCTGCTCCGACACGAGCAGACCCTCTGTCCCGAGTTTGCGTTTTTTCACTTTGTCTCCCTTAAAAATGTGGGGTACAGCGTTGAGCTGGCTCACCTGGCATCGGACCTCCCGCCTGACTGAAGGAAGGCGGCACTCTATTGGCCGCGCTTCTGCGTGCCGGCCAACCGGCGTACCACATCTGATGGTTTCCCCTTTTAGATGTCATGTCGGAAAGCATTATAACGCCGGGGATCGAGGCTCACGAAGGGTCAGCGAGTAGCGTCCGATGCTTACGCAAATCATCGCGCGAGACCGCTTGTCAGGATAGCGTTAAACAAAAACGGAAACGTCGCGATGCTTTGACCGCGGTACTGAGGGCGAAACGCGAACATCACAACTCGGCCATTGCCGTGTTTTACTTCCACTATGGCGGCCCTGTTGGCAATCTTCTCAGCGCCCAGTAGCCATCCCGACAATAGAACCTCTCCTGCATCGCCGAAGCGCGCAATCACTCGCGCGTCCTCACTCGTAGTTTCGAACGCCGGTCCGTCCTCGAACCAAGCGATGCCCTGATCGGTCGTCGAGCCGAGCGGCGGCGCTTCTTTAGACAGCGGATTGCTCGTTTCGAATTTGATCTTCAGGATTGAGCCAGGACAGTAGAACTCTCTTGCAGGCACTCCCTCCAGAACGTTCTTTACAGGCACACCGAGCTTTTCAATCGCGAACTGCGAAGCCTGGTTGAGCGTGATGAGCGTCCCGCCTTGCTCAATGAACTTCTTGAGCGCGTCAACGCCGGCGTCACCTAAACCACCGCTGAGCTCCGCTGGATACCGATCTCTCGAGAGACCGGCCGCGATCTGCTGCGCGGCTTGCGCAGGGATGATGATGCAATCGTACTTAGCTCGCAAGTAACCTGCACGGGCTTCAGCGTCCCTCACCGAGGAATAGCTGAGCCTGTACTGATCGAGAACCCATCGAGTCCAGCCTTCGTCCATCGACGCAGCGGAGCTCTTGTAGATGCCGACCCGCCGCGAAGTGTGAACCGACAGCAGTCGCATAGCTTCGTCGAACCCCCTGTCGTTCTGGCCCGCAGTTACTGAACCGGATTGAAAACTAAACGGCTGCTTAATCTCTACCGCATTCACGCCCATCAGAAGTGGTAGCGTGTGAGCGGATACGTCATAAGGCCTGCGAGGAGGGCCGTCGGGATACTCGCGCAGCTCGGGGTAACGCTGCCTCTCGAGCAGCGTCTTTGCGAACGCGCCGTAAGGCTGGGCCATCAAAACGATGCGAGTGCCCGCCGGGTACTTCACTCCATCCGCTTCGCATTCAACGGCCGCTTCTCGGACTTCGACCTGACCCCGCTCGAGGATTGAAATCAGTCGATCGAACCCGTCCTTCTGCCACGACCCCTGACTCGCGCGGTCCAGCGGCGGAATCACATACGCGAACGGCTCGCCCGGTCTGCGTTTCCGCACTGCGTCCCTGCCAACCTGATAGAACCCTCGCAACCATCGCTCGCGATAGCGCGCGGCGTTTCGCATCAAGGCGAACGCGCCGGTCTGCATATAGTCAACGATGTTTGCGAGCTTCCACTCGCCCCCTGGCCAAACCAGCGGGAAGTTCCAACTCCGCACCTTCGGGTTGACGCCGACCTGGGGAGTGAGCCTGGCGAAATCAATATTGGTCGGCGAGGCAATTCGCGCCGAAGCCGTCTCGCTCAGGATGCGAATCCCGGCGTGATAGTGCTGATAAGCTCGCGCCGGAGTCCACGCGTCGTAGACTCCGTTGATCACTACTCCCTGCTTGCCTTCGGCGGCGAGTTCCCACGCCATCGATGTCCCCATGAAGTTCACACCGGCCTGAATTATCGGAGGCACGTTAGGCTCCCAGGGCTCGATGTAAGGCGGCAGGAAGAAACGCGTGCCGGTTTCGCCTTGCTGATGGATGTCGTGGACGATCTGCGGATGCCAGACGTTGTGGACTCGATCAACTGTTAACTGAGTTTCAACCTGTGTGAACGCGTACCAGTCGCGATTATTGTCGTGGCCGGTGTAGTGATGATAAAGCTCGGGTGGGCCGGTGCCTTCAGCGGGTGTGCCCAGAGTCTTGTCGTACCAGTCCTTCACTATGTCGACGCCGTCCGGGTTCAGGGAAGGCACGAGCAGCACCACGCACCTGTCGAGAATCTCGCGTGTCTCAGGTGAATCATCCGACGCGAGCTTGTGAGCGATGTTCATTGAGACGAGATTGCTGCCCACTTCAGTAGAGTGAATTCCGCAGGTGATAAGGACGACAGTGCGGCCCTCGGCAATCAGCTTTTCAGCTTCGACATCGTTGCTGTAGATCAAACGGGGATCTGAGAGCTTGCGCTGGATCTCTTTGAGGCGCTCGAGACGGGCGAGATTCGCCGGCGACGAGATGATGGCAACTACAAACGGGCGGCCCAGCGTCGTCTTGCCCAGGTCCTGGAAGGTGACGCGGTCGCTAGCCTTGTCGAGTTTCTTAAAGTAGTCGAGGATTTCCGCCCACGAAGCGAGCTTGCGATCATCACCTGGCGTAAATCCGATCGCGTCGCGTGGCGCGGGCACGCTGTTGACGGCGGAAGCTGCAGCCGGCTTTCGCGCGCGCTGGTGGGGTCTCGTGTGTTGAGACGCGACTACGCCGCGCGCGAGGGCCGCGGCAATCAGTAGAGCGACCAGTGCTGAAGATTGCCTCCTCACTCGCTCACTCGAAAGAACACCGCGCCGCCGCCCACCGCCCACACGTGCTTCGCGTCGGCAGCCCCAAGCCTGACCATAGTAACGTCTTGCTCGAACACCTTCGGCTCCGACATCCACGTGCGCCCACCATCGATAGTGTGATAGACGTACTGACCCCGGTCAGTGACCGCCCATCCTTCGTTCGGGTTAATGAAGCACACGTCGCGTACGCCCGAGTCCGCCACGATCCATTGTCTGCGCCATGTCGTTCCGCCATTACTCGTCGCCAGCAGACGCCCGGTGTCCTCTTCCTCCGCGGAAGCCGCAGCGAAACCGTGTTCAGCGTCAATGAATTGTATGCCAACAAGCCCAAACTGCTTCGCAGCTTCGCTTGACACATTGATTGGGCCGTCGCCCATTTCAAGCTCGCTCCGTTGGGAGTTCCAGGTACGACCCCCGTCGTCGGTGTGATAGATCGCCCCTCTTGTTCCCGACGCCCAACCGTGCGTCTTATCGACAAAGCAGATATCGTAGATCGACGCCGGCGTATTGAGCTGAGGCTGCCAGGTTCGACCGCCATCGGTAGTCCCGAGAATGACGCTCGGCCCGCCCGAGCCTTCGTCCTCCCCCGGAGCAGCCGTCGCGCCGCCCATCCACCCGGTCTCCGAGTCTGTGAAGAAGACTATCATCGGAATCTGATTTACGCCTATCCTCGAAACCACCCAGTTCTCCCCGGCGTCGGTGGTCTTGAGTAACAGGGGGTTATCGGCGAGATCCACGCCCACGACCCAACCCACCTCGGGGCTGACAAAATAAATGCAGTTCAACCTCGGAATGACAATACCGGGTTGTTCGACCGTCTTTTCCGCCCAGCTTTGCCCGCCATCCGTTGTGCGAAGGATGATGTTGACTCTGTCCTCATCGCCCTTTGGGCCAGGCACATCTCCCGCTACGAATACGACAGAGGGTGAGACCACCGAAATCGAGCTGTAGTAAAAGAAACTGAGATTGACGCCCTGCTGCTTCAAGGATGTGGGCGAACGATACTGAGCTACCCATCGAGCGAGTTTCTGCTCTCCGCCCTTAGCGCTCTGCTCGTTATTGTTCTGCTGGGTGCCGCTGCAACTCAGTGAACCGAGTAGGGCAATAGAAGCTAACCCGAGCGAGACAGTTCGGCTATAGGTGTGCATTAGTTGCTCCCAGGTGGTTCAGGTATCATTGGAAGCGTGATATTAGTTGATCGAGTGCAGAGGTGACAAGGGAAGGGAGGGAAGTGACTAGCGATGAATCATGGGAGAGAGTTTATAGGTGCCGCCGCTTCAATCACGCGTCGTCGCTCACGATTCGCAAAGCGCGCCACTAACGGTGCGAGAATGCCAATCTAAGCTCGGAATCGTTAACTGAGGGACTTCACCATCAAGTACCCATCGTCTCCGCTGGTGTAATAGCGGGGCATCCTGCGGATTATTTTGTAGCCGAGCTTGAGGTAGAGCTTCTGCGCGACGTCGTTCGAGGTTCGAACTTCCAGACGAACGTTGGTCACACCACGATCAAAGAAGCCTCTTTCGACGAAGTCCATCAGCCGGCGGCCAAACCCGGCTCTTCGATAGATGGGCGCGACTCCAAGGGCAACCACATGCCCGGTTCGGTCGGGCTCAATCATCCCGACAACGAAGGCGATCATCTCGTGGGTCGTCGGCGACACCGCTTTGTAACAGACTGATTGGGTGTGTGAAAGCAGATAGCGAATTGTCTCGCGATCGTAGGCTTCGCCGTCCGAAAAACAGCGCTGGTCGAGCCGCCAACAGTCATTCAGATCGCCGATGCCCATAGCCATCACCATGGACTGGGTCGCCGCCGCCATCAGAAGCTCACTCTTATCTTTCCGCCGCCTCGGCCACATTACGTTTAACAGGCTAGGAGCGCTGTCCTGGCTCCAGCACGAGATGTCGAATTATTTACGTCCGGGCTCCGATCGCGAAATTCAAAGCTATTATACGATAGGCGTTCGGTTCAAGCACGAATTGATTTTGGCGGGCTGTCACTGAGCAGCGCGAGAACACCGAGCTGAGTGCTGAGTGCTGAGCGAGCGCCAGACCCAGCTTAGAACTCGGACCAAGCCCCGGCACCCAGCACTCTCCGACTTTGCCTCGTTTGACTTCCGTCGCGGTGTTAAATACGCTCTTGCTTCATTGACACACGGTCAGCAAGAACCGATGGCAAGTGGACCAATCATCGAAATAGAAGGATCATCGCTCACACTTGAGGAAACCTCCAGGGTGGCGGACGGCGCCGAGGTAGCGCTCGCGGATGTCGCTCGCGGGCGAATCGAGCAATCGCGGCAGTTCGTCGAGGCGATTCTAGCGCGGGGCGACGTCGTGTACGGAGTGAACACCGGCTTTGGAGCGCTTTCCGATGTCACGATTCCGCAAGATAAGCTTCGCGAGCTCCAAGTAAACCTCGTCCGCTCGCACTCGTGCGGAGTAGGCGAGCCGCTGTCGGAGCGTGTGGTCCGCGCGATGATGCTTCAGCGTGCTAACGTGCTCGCGAAGGGCTACTCCGGTTGTCGTGTTGCCGTAGTCGATACGTTGATACGGATGTTGAATGGAGGCGTGCACCCGGTGATTCCGACCCGGGGGTCGGTGGGCGCTTCCGGTGATCTAGCGCCGTTGGCTCACCTCGCACAAGTGGTTATCGGCGAAGGCGAAGCCAACTATCGCGGCGAGCGAATGGCCGGAGGCGAAGCGCTGCGGCGAGCCGCTATCGAAGCTCTTGTGCTTGAAGCCAAAGAGGGGCTTGCACTGCTAAACGGCACTCAGGCGATGACCGCCGTCGGCGGGCTGGCGTTGATAGCCGCTGATGGATTGGCAAACGCAATCGACGTGACCGGCGCGATGTCGCTTGAAGCGCTGAAGGGCACGCCGTCAGCCTTCGATCACAAGATTCAAGCTGTTCGCCCGCATCCCGGACAGATGAAGAGCGCGCGCCGGCTTCGCGAGCTGATCGAGGGAAGTGAGATTCGCGAGTCCCACCGCGACCGCGCCGTTGATCCGAGAGTTCAAGACGCGTACTCGCTTCGATGCATGCCTCAGGTTCACGGCGCAGTTCGCGATGCGCTCGCGCACGCGCGCGGCATTCTCGAGATCGAAATCAACAGCGCGACCGACAACCCGCTGATCTTCGCCGACGCCGGTGAGATTCTGTCTGGTGGCAACTTTCACGGCGAACCGCTGGCGCTTGCGCTGGACTACGCCGCGGTGGCTATGGCGGACCTCGGCACGATTTCGGAACGGCGTGTCGAGCGATTGGTGAATCCCGATCTCTCCGGGTTGCCGGCGTTCCTCGCTCATGACCCTGGAATGAACTCGGGGATGATGATCGCGCAAGTGGCTGCGGTTTCGCTGATCGCCGAGAACAACGTGCTGGCTCATCCGGCTTCGGTCACAAACCTTCCTACTTCGGCCAACAAGGAAGACCACGTAAGCATGGGAATGACTTCGGCCCTCAAATTCGCGGAGGTCGTTAAGAACGTCGAGATTATCCTAGCTATCGAGCTGATGTGCGCGGCACAAGGGTTGGAATTCTTGAAGCCTCTCAAACCAGGCCCGCGCCTGGCGGCGGTTTATTCACGGGTGCGCGAGCTTGTGCCGGCGCTTGATCGCGACGCAGCACTTTCCGGCTACATCCAGTCGCTTGTTCCGCTGGTGCGCGAGTTGGGCGCGGAGTGAAGAGACGCCAGACAGTGACAGCCAACCGCCCGCTGTTCGAATCATCCCAGGTAGACTATTAGAAGATGATAAACGCTGACGACCGAGTACAGCACAAAAACTGTTTTAATCCCGAGACGCGCAGTTCGAAGGTGAGAATAGCTGTAGCAGACTATCAGACCGAGGGCAGTCGCCCCCATCTTTACAAGGAAGAAGAGGATGGCGTTGCGCTGAATCAGCGAATCCATGAGAGGATTGCCCTCGGACGCAACCCCACGTCCGATGTGTTGCATGGTAGCGACCGCGTCGTAACCGGACATTGCGATCGCAATAAGCACATAACTAAACAATCGGGAGTCCTGGACAAGTGTCCCAGTCTTAACCATTAAATACCCCTTCTGCTCGTATCGGCGCGAGCGGGAATGGGCTCCCGTTTGCCTCGCGTCAGTCTATCCAACGCTCGGATATCGCCAAAGATACTACTTAGTTTTCCAAGAATCAATAACCCGGCTAGGCCAGCCCTGACCGGAGTCGTCTCCTCAACGCCGCTGTGCTAATATCTCGCAAACACATAAGTCGAACTCTGAACTCCTGGTTATGTAAAATGTTTAATGGGTCGAGAAATAAGACTCGAGCAGGTTTCGAAAAAATGAATCAACCGAGAAAAGTGCAAGCGCCGCGAGGTTCGCTGATCACCTGCAAAGGATGGCACCAAGAGGCGGCCCTGCGAATGCTGATGAACAACCTCGACCCTGAGGTCGCGGAGAAGCCGGATCAGCTGATCGTCTACGGGGGAACGGGCCGGGCAGCTCGCGACTGGGCCTCGTTTGAAGCCATCGTTCGTTCGCTTCGTGAGCTTGAAAATGATGAGACGCTACTGGTTCAGTCGGGCAAGCCCGTCGGCGTCTTTCGAACTCACGAGTACGCGCCGAGAGTTCTGATAGCCAACGCGAACCTTGTCGGGCACTGGTCCAACTGGGACGAGTTTAACCGGCTGGAGCGAATGGGGCTGACGATGTACGGACAGATGACCGCCGGCTCCTGGATCTACATTGGAAGCCAGGGAATCGTTCAAGGC
>JBASRN010000238.1:0-29725 GCA_049273855.1 Blastocatellia bacterium | reverse complement strand
CCTACTGTGTGGCCACCCAACGACGCCGGCAATCTTCGGGACGACGTTCCAATTCCGCCCTTGAAGCCAAAGGCAATCGTGCCCGTGCCCGCGCCAACCGCGCCTTCCTCGACCGCTCCGCCATTCGCGGTCTTGATTGCACTGATAACGTCCGCGCTGGTGATGTGCCGCCCGCGAATGTCGTTCAAATAGCCGTCGTTCGTTTCTGCCACGAGCGGGTTTATCGACTGAACCTGTTCGTTGCCCTCCAGCGCAAGCATATAGTCGATCACCGCATCGGCAACACGCGGGACGCTTAGCGTGGAGGTCAGCAGGATCGGAGTTTCGATCTCGCCAAGTTCGTTAACCTGGGTCGAGCCCGCAAGCTTGCCGAAGGCGTTGCCGATGAAGACTGCGCCAGGCACTTTTTCCAGGAACAGATTGCCCGCGTGTGGCAAAACCGCGGTGACCCCGGTGCGTACATCGTCGCCTCGCACGATCGTCGTGTGGCCCACCTTTACTCCTTCAACATCCGTGATAGCGTTCAGCGGACCAGGAGTCAGTATTCCAACGGATAAGCCGATATCTCGAACCCGCGGCCGCTCGTTTCTTTGCATATTCGATCCTGTGGCGCCAGCGCACAGCGCAATCGCAAGCGCCGTAGCCTTCCCTGTCGTCCAAAGATTACTAGTGATTTTCACCCGGCAATCATTTATCATCTTCTCGCTCTCATTTCAATTTTGGATTCTTGATTTGGATCTCGGCATCCCCGGTCCGCCGTCCAAATCCGCGTTTTCGAATCCAACTCCGTGCTCCCTCTTGATGACTCAGGCCGACTCGTCGAACCTTCAATCGCGAGAACAGAATCCGAACTAAACATGCTCCACCTTTCCTGGGACGAAGCCATAACCAAAGCTTTGCTAACAGAAGGCCTGGTCACACCGGACCAGCTCTCAAAGGCGCGAAAACTACTCGATCAACTTGACGGCCAGAAGACGGTCGGCGAAGTGCTGGTCGAAATGAACTGGGTCAGCGGACCGCGGTTGGATGAGTTCGCGCGCCGGCACCGGAGCATCGGCGAGATCCTGATTGCCAGGCGGATGGTGACCGAGCACGACGTCGCATCGGCGCGTGAGCTACAGCGCAAGACCGCGCCGCGATCCAGGCGGTTGGGCGAAACCCTTATCGAGATGGGATTGATCGAGGAGCGCCACGTCGTCGAAGCGCTTGCAGACAAGTTCAAGCTGCCGTTGCTCGACCCCGACATTACCGAAATAGATTTCGAACTCGTCCGGCAAGTTTCGCTCAAGTACCTCCGCCGCCAGACAGCGCTTCCCATACGAATAGAAGGCGGCCAGCTTCATTTGCTTGTCGCCGACCCCACATTGACTCATTTCGTCGAAGAAATCGCAGGACTGTTCAACTGCCGCGTGAACCTTGCGCTTGCGACGAGCGCTGTGATTCTTCAGAAGCTGGATTTAATTGAGGCGCAACTCCAAGGCAAGGATGCGGGGATCGCCGACTACCAGAAAGTCAAGTATCACACGATCGAGGCTCAATCGCAGGCCGGTGAGGATCGTGTCGTTCAGATGGTCGATCAACTGATCCGCGCAGCCATCGAGGAGGGCGCTTCAGACGTTCATCTCGAGCCGATGGCCAACAAGCTTCGCGTTCGCTATCGGATCGACGGCGTGCTGGTGCACAAACTTGACTACCCGCGCGACTACACGCCGCGAATCATCTCTCGGATCAAGATTCTTGCCGACGCGGATGTAGCCGAGCGGCGCAAGCATCAGGACGGCCGTATCTTCGTCAAGACCGACAAGCAAGAGATCGACATCCGCGCTTCGTTTTACGCGACGGTGTTCGGCGAAAACGTCGTACTGCGGATCTTGAACAAGGCTTCGCTGATCGGTTTGGAGGAGTTGGGATTCGCGCCAAATATCCTGCGACTCTACAGCGAAGACGTGCTGGCGGCGCCATCGGGTATCACCCTGATCACCGGCCCAACCGGTTCGGGAAAGACTACCACGCTGTACAGCTCGATCGACCACTGCAACGATCCGACGGTCAAGATTATCACCTGCGAAGATCCGGTCGAATACGTAATCGATGGAATCTCGCAATGTTCGATAAACGAGAAGATCGGATTGGGCTTCAACGAAACCCTCAGGTCGATCGTCCGCCAGGACCCGGATATCATCGTTATCGGCGAGATTCGAGATAGATACTCGGCCGACATCGCCGTCCAGTCCGCGCTCACCGGACACAAGGTTTTCGCTACGTTTCACACCGAAGATTCAGTCGGCGCATTGGTTCGCCTCATCAATATGGAGATTGAGACGTCGCTTATCGCGTCGACTATCGGCGCGGTGCTCGCCCAGCGGTTGGTCAGAAAAGTGTGCTCGAGTTGCCGGATGAGGTATGAACCCGAAGACCGGGTTCTGCGCCGATTCGGGTTGACGAGGGAAGAGTTGAGCAAGTTCACGTTGTTGCGCGGCAAGGGTTGCTCTAATTGCAACTTCACCGGCTACCGCGGGCGAGTTGGGATCTATGAGTTGCTGGTGCCGAACGTAGACATCCGCGACGCGATACTTCAAAAGCGAACGATGCAGCAGATACGCCAGCTCAGCCTGGACTTGTGCAGCTTGTGCACGATGCAAGAGGACGGCATGGTGAAGGCTCTACGGGGTGCGACTACGTTGGAAGAGGTTCTCGAGAACGCACCGCGAGTGTTCCATCAAAGGCCGCTTGATGAGCTGCTGAAGATAGTCGGTTGAAAAGCATGTTCCACAGTCTTGTCCGCGCCGACACTACGAGCCGTCTGTTACGGGTGGGGGCCGGCTACACACTCGATCTGCTTGCCTGATACAATCCGCTTGCAAAGTTCTCCGGATGTTCTTATTATCACGCAACCTCGGCTTAGGAGGCCGCTTCGGTGCGTCCGGCTTGAGGCTGCCTTTCTTAAAGAAACCGACTGAGAGCCAACGATGGTCATTGTCCGGACTCTCGTTTCAGAATCCTTCATAGTTTCAGAATCCCGTGAGGAGGGCTGAAGTAATGGCACATGTCACTTTCATACATGGCATTTCGAACAAGCCGCCGGAGGAAAACTTACGTAGGATATGGCTCAGGGCGCTGGCCCGCGAAAACGGGATAGATCTAGAGACCGATGGGGTAACCTCTTCCATGGTCTATTGGGCCGACGTGCTCTACGAGAAGCCTCTCGACGAGGAGGCGCTGGAAAGCGCAGGCGGACTGGAGAATGTCGAGGCGGTCGCCGCCCAGGACACGATGGACATAGATATGTCCTGGCGCGAGCGGATCACTGGCGAAGAGAGAGCTATGGTTGACGCACTGGCGCTCAAACTTAGCTTCGACGTCCTTGTGGATGACGACTACGCGCCGCCCGAATCCGAGATGGACAAGAAGCTCGAACGGATACCACTCCCCTGGTGGATAAAGCGGCGCCTCATGAAAGCCCACCTCCGGGACGTTCACCATTATCTGTTCGACGTCAAGTTCAGCCCGCGCGTGGGCACGACCTACAAAGTACGTGAAGAGATTCGCCGCCGCGCGTTGGCAAAGCTAGAAGAGGGCGCGACTAAGGAGGGCCCGCACATCATCGTCAGCCATAGCATGGGGACAGTCATCGCTTACGACTGTCTGATGCGCGTGGAGGGCTGCCCGACGATTGACGGCCTGATGACCGTCGGCAGTCCGCTCGGCGTCGACGAGGTGCAAGACAAGTTGAAGCCGGAAGGCGGAGAGCAGCCGGGGTGGTCGCGCGAAGACGGGTTTCCGAGCAACCGCCTCAAAGGGGACTGGATAAACATTTACGACTCGCTGGATCCAGTGACCGGATTCGACGGCAACATCGCCAACGATTATAAGAAAGGTGGCCAGGAGGTGGTCGAGGTAATAAACGAGCAGAACTGGGGCAAGTGGAGGCACAGCATCACCAAATACCTGGTCGGGCCGAAGCTTCGCGACGGACTCAAGCGATTGATGGTTGAGTCCTAAAGGAGGGAGATATGAGCTCTGACGTTTGGAACGTTGCGCAGTTTCAGAAAGACCTGGAAGAAGTGACTAAGAGGTTCAACCGGAAACGTGCGGGCGAGCTATGCGACAACCTTATCAGCCACCTGTACCGTAGCGGCGACCCGTACCCGAAGGAACAGGCAGAAAAGATACTCGACATCCTTCGGCGCAAGTGCTGGTTCAGGGAGATGCAAAAGGTAGCTGACGCGATGATACTGTCCGGGCGGAGCACCCCTAAGATTCGGCGCCAGTACGCGCAGTCGCTTATCGACCAGGAAATCCTCGTGGCCGCAATCAGCATTCTGACAGACATAAGATTGGAGACAGAGAAAGAGCCTAAGGACCCGAAAGAGAATGTTGAGGCGCGCGGCCTGCTCGGTCGTGCCTACAAGCAAATCTACGTCAACGCGAAGAGCTCGACGAACAAGCGCAACCGCAATGCGCTCCAACAGGCGGCGCGCTATTACTATGATGTTTATGCCTCCGACCCCGACGTCCACATATGGCCGGGCATCAACGTCGTCGCGCTTTTGAAGAGGGCGCAGCGCGACAAAGTACCGCTAGATGGCTTCCCAGACGCGGCGAATCTGGCCGAAGACATACTGGGAAAGATCAACGCGTTGGACGATTACCGAGTGAGCACCTGGGAATCTGCCACCGCGCTTGAAGCAAGCATTGCTATGGATGAGGCTGACGGCGCGCAGCAATGGGCGGAAAAATATGTCCAGTACCCCCCCACTGACACTTTCGAGATAAGCAGTCTACGCCGTCAGTTGAGGGAGATCTGGCAGATTGATGAATCGAACTCGGAGGTCGGTAAACGAATTTTGCCCATCCTCGAAGCCGCACTGCTCGAGCGCGAAGGTGGGCGTATCGAAGTTGACCCGGTCATGATGCGCGAGGAGTTGCCCAAACAGCCGGCAATTGACCATGCGCTGGAGAGAGTATTCGGCGCGGACTCTTTTCAAAGTCTGACCTGGTATAGGACGGGGCTGGAGCGGCTGTCCGCTGTCGCCCGCATAGGCATTGAAGCGGCGCGAGGGTTCGGCACGGGTTTTTTAGTCAAGGGCTCTGACCTCCATCCTAAGTTCGGTGACGAGCCAGTGCTTGTGACAAACTCGCACGTCCTCAGCGATGACCCTAGTGTCGGCGGTGCAATTCGTTCATCAGATGCGGTAATCGTCTTTGAGGCGCTCGGCCCGGACGAATATGCTGTGGACGAAATACTGTATAGTTCGCCACCCCACGAGTTCGACGCCACGGTCGTTCGGCTTGCAGGAAAGCAGCCCATCAGCGAGGACCCGAAACTGAAAGACGTCAAGTTTTATCCTATCGCCCGTAAGCTTCCGCTTGCCGACGGCAACCAGCGAGTTTACGTCATAGGCTATCCCGGCGGGGGAGGGTTGTCGATCTCGCTACAGGACAACGTGCTGCTTGGATACCGGGACAAGCTCGTGCATTACCGGGCCCCCACAGAAGGAGGCAGTTCGGGCAGCCCCGTTTTCAACCGCAAGTGGGAGCTGGTTGCCCTGCACCATAAGGGGGATAGCGATATGCCGAGGATCGATGGCAAAGCAGGCACCTATGAAGCAAACGAGGGTATATGGATTCAAGCGATCAAAGAAGGTTTAAGCGAAGCTTTGTAATCATCCGCCGCAGTTAGATACGCAGAACCGAAGGGAGGTAATTCATGAGCCGCCCGCTTTGCTTTGTTCTGATGCCTTTCGGCAAAAAGCCCGACGCCGCTGCGCACATGATTGACTTCGATTCGGTCTACCAAGGGCTGATCGCGCCGGCGATTAAGGGCGCAGGTCTCGACCCCGTTCGTGCGGACGAGGAGATGACAGGCGGCATAATTCATAAGCCTATGTTCGAAAGGCTTATCCTGTGCGAGTACGCCGTTGCAGACCTCACGACGGCCAACGCGAACGTCTTCTACGAGCTTGGCGTCCGCCACGCCGTCCGTCCGCAGACTACCGTGCTGATGTTTGCCGAAAACAGCCGGCTGCCCTTCGACGTTTCGCTGCTCAGGGGGTTGCCTTACAAGTTGAGCGCCGACGGAACCCCGGCGAATCTCGAACCGGATAAGGCCGCCCTTTCGGCGCGCCTTGCGGAAGCAAAGGGAATGGCTGCTGAGGGGCCGGCGACTGACAGCCCGCTCTATCAACTCGTGCAGGACTACCCGAACATTGACCACACGAAGACCGACGTCTTCCGTGAACGGGTCCGGTACTCAGCCGATATGAAGGCGCGGCTGGCGCTGGCGCGCAAGGAAGGCGTTGACGCGCTCCGCGCGCTCGAAGAAGAGTCTTCACCCATCTCCGATCTTGAAGCCGGAGTCGTCATCGATCTCTTCCTTTCTTATCGCGCCGTCAAAGCCTGGCAAGAGATGATCGAGCTTGTAAAGAATATGCCGCGTCCGCTCGCCGCGACGGTGATGGTTCAGGAGCAGCTCGCGCTGGCGCTGAATCGAGCCGGCCGTGGCGAGGACGCTGAGAACGCTCTGAAGGAACTGATCGAACGCCGCGGCTCGAGCAGCGAGACCTGCGGGATTCTGGGCAGAGTTTATAAGGACCGATGGGAAGCGGCGTTGAAGCGCGGTGAAAACCTCCTCGCGCGAGGACTTCTAGACAAAGCGATCGAGGCATACTTGCGGGGTTTCGAGGCCGATTGGCGCGACGCTTATCCGGGAATAAACGCGGTAACACTGATGGAACTCAAGAACCCGCCGGACCCTCGCCGCGAGCAACTAAACCCCGTGGTCTCCTACGCAGTTGAGCGAAAAATAGCTACCGGCAAGCCCGACTACTGGGACTATGCGACACGGCTCGAATTGGCAGTGCTTGCCAACGACCAACCGCGAGCATTGGATGCACTCTCCGCAGCGCTGGCCGCAGTGCGCGAAAAGTGGGAACCGGAGACAACCGCGCGTAATCTGCGGCTGGTCCGCGAAGCCCGCGAGAAGCGCCAGGAAGATGTGTCGTGGCTCACTGAGATCGAAACTGAACTCAACCGCAAAGCGAGCGCCTAACCATCTCAGCTCCCGGCACTCTGCCCTTTAGCGATCCCAGGGTTTGTTTTGAGAGAAGATCGCGAACCCATCCAACGGAGGAGGATTCATGGCTAAAGAGGTGAGTCCGAAAGTGAAGCGCGCCCGCGAGATATTGCGCGGAGAGTCGGCTACCAACGATTCGATCTACGACCTGGCAATCGCCCTAAAAGGCGAGCAGGCATTCGGCTATGCCAGAAGGCTGCTCGGTCGAATCAAGAAAGATCAGATTTCAGACGACAAGCGAAAACGCAAGATTGGCCAGCAGCGCGCGCTTTGCACCTACAAAGATCCTGATCTGCCTATTGATAGGCGGCTCAACCGGGGGCTCGAAATCCTGACCGCGACCGACGACCCGCGGACATCAACCGACCAGGAGACGCTTGGCCTGGCAGGCGCAATCTTCAAACGCGTCTGGGAAGTGGATGGCCAGAAGCAGCAACTCGAGCGCTCGCTCGCTTATTACAATCGCGGTTATGAGGAAGGCGTCGAAAACGACTATGGCTACACCGCCATCAACGCGGCCTTTGTCTCGGATCTTCTGGCGCATTTGGAAGCATCGGAGGCGGAACAGGCTGGCGCCAGGTCAAACATCGCGAAGCTTCGAAAAGAGAACGCCCGGGTGATTAGAGAAGAGATAGTCGCCAAGCTCTCTCCAATGGCGTCGGGTGAACATTGGTATGAAAACGAGTGGTGGTTTTACGCCACAATCGCCGAAGCCTACTTTGGCTTGGGAAAATACGGCGAAGCACTCCCCTGGCTCGTGAAGGCGGCAAAGCTCCCGAACGTTCCCAAGTGGGAGCGCGAGTCGACCGTCCGCCAGCTCGCTTATCTCGCGCAACTGCATTCAGGACAGTCAGGCCAGGCCGGCCCCTCCGAAGCCAGCGAAGCGCGGGTGGTCCTCAAGAGGTTCATTGAATTTATCGGCGAGAAGGGCGAAGCCGGACTTCGCACAGCCTTCCGAGGCAAGACCGGGCTCGCGCTTTCCGGCGGCGGATTCCGCGCCTCGTTGTTTCATATCGGCGTGCTCGCCAAACTCGCAGAGCTTGACCGTCTGCGAGAGATTGAGGTTCTGTCGTGTGTCTCCGGAGGCTCGATCATCGGCGCGCACTATTATCTCGAAGTGCAGGAGCTCCTGCAGACCAAACGAGACGACGAGATCACCCCGCAGGACTATATTGAGATTGTGAAGCGCATCGAGAAGGACTTTCTCGACGGAGTGCAACGCAACATTCGCATGCGCGTTGCCGCCTGGCCGGTAACCAATATCAAGATGATGCTCCTCCCCAACTACTCGCGCACAAAGCGGGCCGGCGAGTTGTATGAGAACCTGCTATTCAAAAAGGTCAAAAGGAAAACAAGAGACGCTCAAGGAAAAATCACGGCAGAGGAATTAAAGGAACCACGATACATGGTTGATCTTCGCGTGCGGCCTTTGACGCACGATGGCCCCACTGATAATTTCAAGCCCAAATACGACAATTGGCGTCGCGACGCGAAAGTGCCGGACTTGATCTTGAACGCCACTGCGCTCAACACCGGGCACAACTGGCAATTCACGGCTACGTGGATGGGCGAGCCGCCGGCCGGAATTGACAGCGAGATTGACGGTAACTACCGGCTGCGACGTTTGTATTACGAAGACGCGCCGGATGCTTATCAGAAGGACAGAAGAAAAATCCGGCTGGGGTATGCCGTCGCCGCTTCGGCTTGCGTTCCGGGTCTGTTTGAGCCGCTTGCGCTCGATGGCCTGTTTGGCGAAGAGAACGGAAAAGAGAAGAAGCTTGTAGTCCGACTCGTGGACGGCGGAGTCCATGACAATCAAGGAGTAGCAAGTCTTCTCGAGCAAGGTTGCACACACCTCATCGTGAGCGACGCCAGCGGGCAGATGGGAACTATTGACGATCCGAGCGCCGGGGTTCTGGCGGTGCCGCTTCGTGCCAACAGCATACTCATGTCCCGCGTGCGCGAGGCCGAGTACAACGAGCTTGATGCGCGCCGCCGGTCTTCATTGTTGCGCAGCCTGACATTCGTACACCTCAAACAAGACCTGGGCGCGGGCCCACTGGACTGGATCAAGTGCAACGATCGCTTTGAAGCTTCCGACGAGGCGCGGAGGGAGGAAGCTCGCGGGGACCTGACGAGCTACGGCATAAGAAAAGATATTCAGCAGTATCTGGCTTTGATGCGCACCGACCTCGACTCATTCTCTGACGCGGAGGCGTACGCGCTGATGATGAGTGGTTACGCAATGACGGCCCGGGCAATCCCCGACGACATGAAGAACGCGCCGCAGGCGGGCGCCGCGAAGGAAGCGTGGGATTTCCTTCAGATTGAAGACGCGACAAAGGGCGGCGCCGGATACTCCGAGTTATCGAGGCTGTTGAAGGTTTCCAGCATGAGAGGCTTCAAGATCTGGAAGCTGTCGCTCGCCTTAAAGATCATGGCATTCGTGATTGGGCTTGGAGCCGTGTATGGTCTCTACCGGCTCTGTTTGAGATGGTGGGACGAACCGGGCCGTCTGATCACACTCGGCATTGCGCTCGCCTTAGTCTTTGCGATGATAATCGCGTCGATCTTGATTCGACTGATTGGTCCGCCGCTACAACGCTTCATGCATTGGCGCAAGACGCCTTCCGAATTTGCAATCGGGGCATTGACTCTGCTCGCGGTGCCCGTTACCTTCCTGCACCTTTTCTTCTTCGATCGGCTCTTCTTACGTCACGGGCGCATCCAGTGCATAACCGGCAAACGGGGGTAGTGGTGGAATAGCGTGTTGAGAAGAGTCTCGCCACTGAGTCACCAAGGACACGAAGGCCCACAAAGTTTTCTTTGTGCGGCTTTGTGTCTTGGTGTCTTCGTGGCAGGAGAGGCGGCACCAGGCATCAACACATTATTACCCCACTACCCAAACGGGCCGAGACAAGCACCAGGGGGGACGGTAACCGGAGACCAAGCGACGGAACATTATGCCGAATATGAAGACCCTGTCGACTCCGGTCTCTGACCAGATAGACCTGAGATTGGACGAACAGATAATGAGGCAGGTACTGGAATTCCTAAGACGACTTATGGGAAGCAAAGCCTGGCATTGCGATGCAGCCACCCAACTCCGAGTTGATCAAAACAAAGGTCAGTTTAAGGAACCTAACAAGGAGTTGAGGACTCACTTCACAGAGAAGAAACTGCAAGGGTGCTTTATAAATCAGCGGTGGCGTCGATGCGAGGTCCGCGATTTTGCTCGGCCGCGACTTGAGGCTTTCGCGGCTTTCCCGCGACGGTGAGACCGAACGACCGGTTGTTCGCGGTACTTCCCGGCGCGCAGCCGGCCTCGGCGGTCGCGCGAGGCCCGCATTTGCTTCGGGATCTTGATCGTCTGGCCCTTGCGCAGCTCACCCCGCGCGGACATACGATTCAAGCGGGCAAGCTCTTGCACCGAGACCCTGTTCCGCCGCGCTAACGACGCCAGTGTCTCTCCGCGGCCTACTCGATGCGAGGCTAATCGAACTCGATATGCCGGTCGGTAGCCATCGGCAATCTCATCCGCCGGCACAACTACCCTCCTCACCCGCTTTTCTTCGGGTAAGTCCGCGTAAGCAACCTCGAACTGCTTCTTCATTCCTTTCGGAAGCTTGATCGTGTAGCGCTGACCGAGGGGCGACACGCCGCGCCGCAGCTCGGGATTCAAGTCCTGAACGACTTCATATGGGACGCCGATCAGGTCGGCAACGACTTTCAGGTCAGTCTGTCCCGGAAGTTCGAAAGGCTCGAATTTGAGCGGCGGGTCGGGCTTCACATCCAGGCCATAGCGTTTCTGATTCTTGCTGACGACTATGATCGCGAGAATGGACGGAACATAGTTGCGCGTCTCGAGCGGCAGAAGCCCGCGTTTGTACAACTCCCAAAAGTCGGCGTAGCCGCATTTCGCGATGGCGCCGTCTACGCGGTTCTCACCAGAGTTATAAGCCGCCATCGCAAGCAGCCAGTCGCCCGCGAAATGATCGTGCAGCCATCGAAGATAGCGCGCCGCGGCTCGCGTCGCCTTCTCCGGGTGAGAGCGTTCATCGACCCACGCGGTCTGCGCCAGCCCATAGCGCGACCCGGTCGAAGGGATGAATTGCCAGATGCCCTTGGCGGCTGCTCTCGATAACGCGTTTGGCTTCCAGACGGATTCGGCTTGCGCAAGCCAGATCAGGTCAACCGGAACTTTCTCTTCTTTGAAAACCTTCTCCACCATCTCGCGGTAGCGGCCCGATCGCTGAAGTCCAACTTCCATTGTCGAGCGGCCGCGGCCTGCTGTGAAAAAGTTGACAAACTGAAAGACCGGTGGCGCGACTGAGAACTCGAAATCGTATTTGCCAAAAATCTTGACCCCGTCAGGCGCTACCGCAGCCAGTTCCGCGTCCTTGATTTCTGAAAGCTCGTCCAACAGCGACGACTCGACGCGCTCGTCATCCAGAGGATGGACGTCACCAGGCTGTGCTTCGTGCTTGTGAATCCGTTCGATGAGGCTTCTGTAATAAGAGTCGAGCCTTGGGTCGGTTTTGAGGTCAACGCCAGATTGAAGGACGGTATCGAGTGATTCATCAAACATCTTGCGGGCGATGTCAGGCAGGCCTTTGGACCACGCCTCTTCCCCGCGATTAAAGATCTCTTCCGAACGCTGGATGATCAGATCCGTGCCAGAGGAAGCCGGCTTTTGAGACTGGGGTTCCGCTTGAACCGGTCTTACAGTTCCGGCGAGCAAAAACGAAAGGAGCAATACAACAACACCACGACCGGCCTCTCTTAGTCCACTCACCAGGCGTCCCCCTCGATTCTATGTTGGATACTGCTTTGAATGCTGCAACCCAATAATTGAAGGGCGAGTCGCAGTCTCCCCAATCTGCTCCGCATTCCTGCAAGTGACGGGTTTATATCACGTTGGGTTTAGGCGAGTCAATGATCCTCGACTATCGCAACGAATTTGAAACAATCTGCGACTCTGATAAGTAGAAGGCGGATTAGGCAGAGCAGGTTCGAGGCTTGCGTGAACCGTGCCCCCACACTTTCATTCGTGCAGCACTTTATGTACGAACGCGACTGCAATCGATCCCTCGCCGACTGCCGACGCCACGCGCTTTAGGCTCCCTCCGCGGACATCGCCGACCGCGAACACCCCGGGCAGACTGGTTTCGAGCAGATGAGGAGCCCGGCCAGGCGGCCAATGGGCCGCGGTCAAATCGTCCCGCGACAAATCCGGTCCCGTCTTGATGAACCCTTTAGCGTCGAGCGCCACGCACCCATCGAGCCAGCGTGTACTGGGAACGGCGCCTGTCATGAGGAAGACATGTCTGATGTTGTGGGTCTCGATCGCCCCGGTCTGATTGTCCTGGCAGCGCACCCGCTCGAGATGGTCGCTACCTTCCAGCGCTACGAGTTCTGTCCGCGGTCGTAGGGTGATGATAGGATTTTGTTCGAGGCGACGGACTAGATATCGCGACATGCTCTCCGCCAAGCCGTCCGACCGGACCAGCACATGAACGCGCCTGGCGGTCTGCGCAAGAAACACGGCGGCCTGCCCGGCCGAGTTTCCTCCTCCCACCACGACGACGTCTTCACCGCTGCACA
Source organism: Blastocatellia bacterium (assembly GCA_049273855.1). GTDB lineage: Bacteria > Acidobacteriota > Blastocatellia > UBA7656 > UBA7656 > Onstottus_B. Next base: position 17,046 of record JBASRN010000238.1, on the reverse strand, counting down.
CCTGCGCTTCAATGAAGGTCGCGCCGTAGTACACGCCCGCGCCTTCAAACTGGGATAAGTTATCGAGTGCCAGTCTTCGATATTGGGCGCCGGTTGCGATGATGATCGTGCGCGCCGGCAGACGAGTACCGTTATCGATCTCGATGGCGTATGGCTTCCGATCGCACGCGAGCTGCGTGGCGCCGCTGGCGATGATCAGTTGCGCCCCGAATTTCTGTGCCTGCGTATAAGCGCGCGCCGCGAGCTCCTGACCCGAAATGCCGGTCGGAAAGCCCAGGTAGTTCTCGATCTTGGAACTCGAACCGGCCTGCCCCCCGGGCGAGCTTGACTCCACCACCAAAACATCAAGTCCTTCAGACGCCCCGTACACAGCCGCCGCGAGGCCTGAGGGCCCGGCGCCGACTATGACCACGTCACGAAGCTTTGTCTGGTCGATGGCATCGTTGAAGCCTAGGCACTCGGCGATCTGCCGATTGGTTGGGTTCCGAAGCACCATCTGACCGCGACAGATCAAAACCGGCACGTCCGCGGCGGTCACGTGGAAATGATCCAGCAGATCCTGGACGCCGTCGTCATGGTCAAGGTCGATGTACGAGTACGGATGGCCGTTGCGCGTCAGGAACTCCTTGACGCGAAGCGTTCCCGCGCAATGGCTGGACCCGACTAGCACAACATCTCCGACGGCCTGCGCGATCAGCTCCAGCCTGCGAAGGATGAAGGCACGCATGAATATGTCGCTCAGCTCGCTGTCCGTTTGCACGAGCGAAAGCAAATGTTCGCGATCAACTTCGATCACTTCGCCCGACTCGACCGCACATATTTGGGCGAGCCCGCGCCGGCCCGAGAGCATTGTTGCTTCGCCGGTGAACATGCCGGGTCGAAAGACAGCCACGGGTTCTTCGGTTGCGTGTTCCGGCCGAACGATTTCGATTTGGCCGGCGATGACAACAAAGAACCGCGCGGTGAGCTCGCCCGCTTCGACCAGCACCTCTCCTCGCTCGACTCGTCTGACATGACCGAGCGTAGCGATCCGCGCTATCTGGGCCGCGGTTAGCGTCGGGAACATCTCTTCGGAACGCGATGTCGGAGCCGAAGCGACGGGTGGGGTTGAATCCGTCATGCCGATGCGTGTATCTCCTTTGTCTTCTTGCTTCGCTGTCCGGTTGTGAGAACGACTCTAAACCGTGCCTTGCCGCTCATCATGCGCTCGTAGGCTTCGGCGGCGCGCTCCAGCGGATAGACTTCGCTCATAGCTCGCACCCCGGTTAGCGTACTGAAGGAAAGCGCGTCCTGGGAATCAATGGACGTACCGGAGTACCAGCCTGCGACCGAACGCCGACCTCCCAGGAGCGGACCCGCGGGCACTTCAAGCGACTCATGAGGAGCGCCGAGGACAAGCAACTTGCCGTTGATGCCCAGACCACCCAGCGTGGCGCTCATCGCTTTGGCGTTCGTCACGGTTGCGAGAATGACTGTAGCGCCACCCATCTTGACGAGTTCCGCCGCCGCATCCTCCGCTTGACTATCAATGTAGCGGTGCGCGCCGAGTTGCCTGGCCAACGGCCCCTTGTCGCTACCTCGCGCGATGGCGACGGTCTTGAAACCCATCTTCGCGGCGAACTGAACCGCCAGATGACCGAGACCACCCAGGCCCAGGACGGCGACCACATCATTGGGTCGCGCGCCGCTGTTGCGAAGAGAGTTGAACGTGGTGACCCCCGCGCAGACCAGCGGTCCTGCCTCCACGGCGGAGAGCTGTTCGGGGATGAGCGCCAGCCCGCTCGAGTGCGCGACCATGTAGTCGGCGTAGCCTCCATCGTAGCTGATGCCGGTCACCTGGCCCCACTGGCAGGCAAAAAAGTTACCGCGGCGACAGGGTTCGCAGTGCCCGCAGTATCCGCCGTGCCAGCCGACTCCGACCCGCTGGCTCTCGGTCCAGTCAACAACGCCTGCGCCGACCGCATCGACTATTCCAGCGACCTCGTGTCCCGGAACTCGCGGGTACTGAATACCCGGAAAAATCCCCTCCCTGGTCAGCGAGTCGCTATGGCAGATGCCACACGCCTCGACCTTGATGCGTACCTGCCCAGCACCAGGCTCCGGGATTTCTCGTTCGACAAGTTCAAGGGGACCATTTGGGCGACTAACCTGCACGACGCGCATCTTCGACATAGTCTCTCCCATTCGACCTTTATTTCACGAAGTATGCGTGAAATGGCCGATTGATTCCCGCGGGTCGAGTGCACTAGCGGGAACCGCTATCGGGTGAGTGTACGTCTCCGAGTTGTGCTCGTGCAACTTCGAGCTTTAAGGCGGGAGTGCAGCCACGCGGAGTTCGTCGCCCACATGAAAATCCCGATCGAGTTCATCGAATGCGGCCGGTACGTGCGTCCGCTCGCGATCATTCCAACGTGAAACACCAATACCGGTTACGCCTCGGCGGAGGTTTTGGATATGATGCAACCGTGATCAAGAGATCGTTAGTCCTCACGGAGGCTGTTCTGAATGAATTCATTTAGCGCCGAGTCGCTGGCCGCCGCGCTGGCAATCATAGGCGTCGTGATTATCATATCCGCGCTGCTTTCGGGGTTGATCGATCGTAGCGGCTTGCCGCAGGTAGCAGTGTTTTTGGCACTTGGCGCGGCGCTCGGTCCGTTCGGTCTGCGGTTCCTGGACATCTCGCTGGAGTCCGGGACGTTGCGAGCGGTTGCGACTTTGAGTCTCGCGCTCGTCCTGTTTACGGATGCCGTCTCACTCAACATGGCGGAGGTCCGGCGGCGTAGCGGGCTGGCGTTCCGGCTACTAGGTCCGGGCACGCTACTCACCGCGGCTCTGATAGCGCTCGCCGGATGGTTGGTCTTGAGCCTCCCAGTAGCAGGGGCTGCGATCCTCGGCGCGGCTCTAGCTTCCAACGATCCGGTCCTGCTGCGCGGGCTGCTGCGGCGCCGCGACATTCCCGCCGATGCGCGCCACGCGCTGCAGCTCGAGAGCGGCTTGAACGACGTCGCGCTGTTGCCGGTGGTAATAGTCGCGATGGCTTTTCTCAATCAGGGAGCGGCGCTGGACGGCGTCGGCTTTGCCAAACTGGGTCTCGACCTTTTCGTCCTCGGCCCGGGCGCGGGAATACTGGTAGGGCTGCTTGGAGTGGCGGCTCTGGACCTGATCAGAAAAAAGATCGGCGTTCGCCGGGACTACGAGTCGCTGTACTCACTGGGCATCGCGTTCACCGCTTTTGCCGCCGCCGAGGCAGTGCACGGCAGCGGGTTTCTCGCGGCGTTCGCCGCGGGGATGACAATAGCGGCGCTCGACGTGGAACTATGCGATTGCTTCGTGGAATACGGCGGAGTGACCGCAGAGATGCTGTTGCTGTTCACCTTCGTCCTGCTTGGAAGCTCGCTTATCTGGACCGGCTTCACGGTAATCGACGGGGCTACGTTGCTGTTCACCGCGTTCGTTGTGGTGATAAGAACACCGGTTTATCTGATGTCACTGTTAGGCTCGGGTGTGGATATGCGCGGCCGCTTATTGATCGCGTGGTTCGGGCCGCGTGGGTTGAGCTCGCTGCTGTTGATTCTGTTGCCGGTTTTCGCCGGTCTGCCCGGCAGCGACCGCCTCTTCTCGATCTGCTCTCTGGTGGTACTCGTGTCGGTAGTGTTGCATGGTGGATCACCCATGTTGCTTGCGCGAGCCGCGCGAAAAAAGGCGTTGAGAGAAGATGCCTCGATTGCCGCCGACGCCGTCGCAAGCCCGTCCGCGCCCGGCGAAGGAGACGACCAAATTGCGCCGCAGCCGCTGAGCGTTGTACCCCACAAAACGCCCGTACCGCTTAACTCCACTGCTTGTTCGGATGGCCAGGAGGGCGCGACCTGTTCGGTCGGCGCCGTTGCGGCCCCTCAACTCCGCGCGGAGTCCGGGGTGGAGACAATCGGTTTACAAAGAATCTCGATCGATGACTTGCGCCGGTTGTGGAAAGCCAAAGAGCCGGTAGTGATCCTGGACGTTCGCACCGAGCGTTCCCTTGAAGGAACCGATACTCAAGCAAAGGGGGCGGTTCGACTACCTCCGGACCATGTGGCCGAACGCGCGAAGGAACTCGGTCTCAACAAGGAGGCCTGGCTTATCGCCTACTGTGCCTGACTGAACGAAGCGACAAGCGCCCGTGTGGCGCAAGAACTCAGACAGGCAGGATACACGAGAGCACGAGCTCTCACTGGAGGCTGGGCAGCGTGGCAGGAGGAAGGACTGCCCGTCGAGTTGAGAGTCCACACGCCCGCCGCGGAAGCTTGATCGTCAAGTCGACCTCCACCAGGAGCGAAATCTCAATCCCCGGTTGCAGTCGAAGGCGTCCCAGGTTGTGCTATCTCCCGTGCCCGCCTCCTCGCGGCGCCCGAGAGTTTCTCCACCGTATAGAAGGTTACCGGTATGATGAAGATTGCGATCAAAGTGGCTGCCAGCATGCCGACGATAACGACAGTGCCCAAAATTCGGCGCGAAGCCGCGCCCGAGCCCGACGCAATCCACAGTGGCACGCAGCCCAGGATGAATGCGAAGGACGTCATTAGGATCGGCCGCAACCGAAGACGCGCTCCCTCGAGCGCCGCAGCCGCAAGGTCTCGGCCTTTCTCGAACTCAGCCTTGGCGAACTCGACGATAAGAATCGCGTTCTTTGCAGCAAGCCCGATCAGCACTATCAAGCCGATCTGCGCATAGACATCCAGATCGTAACCGCGCAGTAAGAGCCCGAGGAAGGCGCCGAAAATAGCAAGCGGGACCGTACGGAGAGTATTTCCGGGGTTCGGAAAGATCCCACCGAGCCTGATCGAGCCCGTGTTCTGATCCACTTCTCGGTCCGCGACAAAGAACTTCCCCTCGTGCGGATAGGTTGTTCCATCGGCCAGTACCAGATCCAGTTGCGGTTTCTGGTTCGCGGCGTCTCTTTGAATCTGAGTCGGGTTGCGTTTCGCAAATTCGAGATACTCCTGCTCGCTGAGGGTAAAGTAAACCTTTATTGGATCGACCGATGAAACGGTTGTCAGCGGTCCGTCGTTGGGGTTGTTAGGTTGGACTAGATTACCGACTTGCGCCTGAGCTATGCCGGCAATGCCATCAATCGGAGAGGTAATTTTGGTAAATCCAAGATTGAGCTCGGCTGTTTTGACGGCCGCTCTGTTCGCTTCGACCACAGACCTCGCCGCGCCTATTGCGGCCTTCGCAGTCTCGACCCCAGCGGCGGCTGCCTTGACTAGAGCCTTCGCCGCAAGATTGGCCTGCACGGCAGTGTCAAAGTCCTGTTTAGAGATCACGCCACCATTCATAGCGAACAGTCCCTTTATCGCTACCTCCTGCACTGATCTACTCGCGTTGATGTTCATAAGCGTCGTCAGCGACAGCGTCGTCAGCGACCTCGGCCTCGATCTGTTCAACCATCGCCTTCATCAGACATCCCGTTGGTACGAGTTCGACGCCCTGACGGCGCATCCGGACTAGAAGTTCCCTGCATTCGGAGTCGACGAAAGTCACTGAGGCTAAATTCACCACGATCGACTTCGACGGTTCAGCAGCAATCACGGTCCGCCAGCATTTCTCCAGCTCAGCCGCGAAAGGCGCCGTCAACTTTCCCTCGATCGTAAACCTCGTCGATTCGCTTTCGTCGTGCATCCCAATTCTAAGCATCTCCCCTCGTCCATTTGCCGCAACCGATGTTAAACTCACTGATGTCGCGGCAATTTGACTGCCACGCAGGCGGATCGAAGGCTATGGGGCTTAAGTCTTCTAATTTGCAGCCGGTAAGCCGGGCTATTCGGGAGTAAACGGCGAAGGGGACATATGGCCGCTGCATGACCAGATACAACCACCTGGCCAGTTGTGGTCACTGCGGTTCACCCTACCGATTGGCTTACCATGTAATGTAGTAGTCAGGACTGTGAGTTGAGGAGGAACCGAACTTGTCTGAGAACACTGCTCGGCGAGCTGTGACCGGTTTAGCGTCGCGGCAATACGTTGCGCTGCTCGAGCTGTCAAAAGCCATCGCGTCGCACCGCGACATCTTTGAACTGTTTCATGACCTCGCTTGCGGTTTGAAAAACCTATTCGACTTCAATTGGCTCGGCGTATTCCTGCACGATGGGACTGGCGACGTCATGCGATTGCACGTCCTCGAGACCTGTGAACCGACGTTGTGGCAAGCGCCTTCTGAGATCCCAATAGAAGGCTCGGTCGCGGGATGGGTATGGCAAAACCAGCAACCTATGGTCATTCATGATATTCAAGAGGAGACCCGCTTCCCTGTCACACGCGCGCTTCGCGATCATGTTGTGCGGTCGCTTTGCGTCTTACCGTTGACCACGGCTCAACAGCAACTCGGAGTCTTGAGCATCTGGAGTGACAAGCCCGGGACCTATGACCACCAGGACCTCGAGTTTGCGCAACTCGTTGCCGCACAAATAGCGGTTGCGGTCGGTGCCCAGTGTTACCAGCACAAACTGGCGCGCGAACGTGAACGGTCCGAGCTTTTGTTGGAAGTCAACAACATGCTGATCTCGAATCTGAATCTGCGAGAATTGCTATCGGCGATCTCGGTCTGTCTCCAGCGGGTGATTCCTCACGAGCTGGCGGGTCTCGCTCTCTATGATCCGTCCATAAATCAGCTTCGGCTGGCCGCGATGGACTTCCCCGCCAATGAGGACCTCCTAGTAGAGGGCGAGATCATTCCGCTCGATGGGAACCCCGCAGGAATTGCGTTCACGACACGGCAGACAATCCTGGGTCAGGTTCGCAGCGCAGACATAGATGGTCCCTTAGCGAGGCGCACCGCTGCCGCCGGGGTTAAATCTGAATGCGTTGTTCCGCTCATCTCGCGCGATCGGGCACTTGGTGTTTTGGGCGTTTCGAGCACGCGTGAGAATGCCTTTACCAGGGAGGATGCGGAGTTGCTCGGCCAGCTCGCCAAGCAGGTGGCGATTGCGGTGGAGAACGCTCTCGCGTTTCGAGAGATCGATGAGCTCAAGAAGAAAGTTGAAGAAGAAAAGCTGTACCTCGAAGAAGAAATCCGCAGCGGACACAATTTCGAGGAGATCATCGGCATTAGCCCCGTTCTCAAGCGGGTCTTACAGGAAGTGGAGACAGTAGCGGCTACCGGCTCAACTGTTTTGATAAATGGCGAAACCGGAACGGGCAAGGAGCTCATAGCCCGCGCCATCCACAACTTGAGCCCACGCCGGGAGCGCACGCTAGTCAAGGTCAATTGCGGGGCGATTCCCACCGGGCTGCTCGAGAGCGAAATGTTCGGCCACGAGAAGGGCGCTTTCACTGGCGCAATCGATCGACGCATTGGACGATTTGAACTTGCTCACCGAGGCACGATTTTTCTCGATGAAGTCGAGGACATTCCTCTCGAGTTACAGCCCAAATTGCTTCGCGTTCTCCAGGAGCAGGAATTCGAACGACTGGGCAGCTCCCGTACTACCAGGGTAGATATCCGCGTCGTGGCTGCTACCAACAGCAACCTCACCCAGATGGTGGCCGAGAAAAAGTTCCGCAGCGACCTCTACTATCGACTTAGCGTCTTTCCCATCGCATTGCCGCCGCTTCGCGAGCGCCCGGAAGATATTCCCCTGCTCGTGCACTTCTTTGCGAACAAGTTCGCCCAGCAGATGAAGAAACCGATCGATCGGATTCCGTCGGAGACGATGGCGAGCCTAACCGGCTATAGCTGGCCGGGCAACATTCGCGAGCTCCAGAACCTCATAGAGCGAGCCGTGATCCTCTCGCGCGGGCCCATGCTTGAGGTTCCGCAGGCCGAGTTGAAGCCGCCGAAACCGGAGACCAATCAGACTAACTCCTCCACGCTTGAAGCGGTCGAGCGCGAGCATATCCTGCGTATATTGCGCGACTCCAACTGGGTGATCGGCGGTCCGGCAGGCGCTGCCGCACGTCTTGGTTTGAACAGGACGACCCTCAACAACCGCCTGCGCAAACTGGCCATCGCCCGTCCGCGACAGTGATTGTGCTCGCCACTGGCCGCTACAAATGCCGATTGAATGGACAGCCGCCGGCGACAGCGACTCGCGACCGCAACTCGCCAGTTGGCCGTATGTGGTCACCCTGCGCGGTCACATCCTCATCGATCGGGACCATCGCTTCCCGCACAATCACCGGTGCTTGAAAGACTTGAGTTAACACGAGAAAAGCCCGCGTGTTTTTGGCAAGGTGATTGCGATGGTAGTCAGCGACGAGATCGACGGTCCGCGGATTTTATATCTGTAATAAGACAAGATGTGACTTGCGGCCGTCGATCTATTCCAAAAGCGTTAAGACGAAGTAAACAACCGGGAGGTCAAGACAAATGCAAGCAACGCGAGAACACGCACTGAGAAGCTTACCAACAAGCGGATACGCGACCAGGGGTCCCGCAACCAAACTGGAACCCTTCGGGTTCGAGCGCCGGGAGCCGGGTCCTGATGATGTACTGATCGACATCCTCTACTGCGGCGTCTGTCATTCCGATATACACCAGGCCCGCGACGAGTGGGGCGGTTCGATCTTTCCGATGGTGCCAGGCCACGAGATCGTCGGCAGGGTCGCGAAAGTCGGTGATGAGGTCGAGAGATGGAAGGTAGGCGACACCGTCGGTATCGGCTGTTTCGTCGATTCATGCCGCGAATGTGAAGCCTGCAAGGCAGGCGAAGAACAATATTGCGAGCAAGGTATGACGGCTACGTACAACGGCTATGAGCGTGACGGCAAGACGCCCACCTACGGTGGCTATTCCACGCGTATCACCGTGGACGAGAACTACGTTGTGCGCATTCCTGACGTTATACCGCTCGAGCGCGCGGCGCCTTTGTTGTGCGCGGGAATTACGACCTACTCGCCGCTCCGCCACTTCGGTGTCAAGGCTGGGGATAATGTCGCAGTGGTGGGACTCGGCGGACTCGGCCACATGGGCGTGAAGCTCGCAAAAGCGATGGGCGCGAACGTAACGGTGCTCAGCCATTCACCCGGCAAGCGCGAGGATGCGCTGCGCCTTGGCGGCGATGATTTCATCGCCACCGGAGAGGCGAACGCGTTTGAGAGGAACGCTGGGCGATTCGAATTCATCCTCGATACGGTGTCCGCGCAACACGACTACAACGCCTATCTCAACCTGCTGCGCCGCGACGGCTCGATGGTGCTAGTCGGCGTGCCCGACCCTACGCTGCTCTCCGCCGTTCCGCTCATCATGCGTCGCAGGCGCCTCGCCGGATCGGCGATCGGCGGTATTCGCGAGACGCAGGAGATGCTCGATTTTTGCGCCGAACACGGGGTGGCCTCCGATGTGGAGGTGATCCCCATCCAACAGATAAACGAAGCGTTCGAGCGCGCGATAAAGAGCGACGTGCGCTACCGCCTCGTCATCGATATCGCCAGTCTGGGTAATTAATCGGCGCATACCACGATCGCGGCATCCTCGACCCGTTCGCGGGTGGTAACAAAAGAGTTACGAAACACAATCTGAGGAGAACATCTTTATGCATACGATCACGACAAAAGATGACACACAGATCTACTACAAGGACTGGGGCACTGGACAGCCCGTTGTGTTCAGCCACGGCTGGCCGCTCAGCGCGGACGCCTGGGAAGACCAGATGCTGTTTTTGGCGGAACGCGGATACCGCTGCATCGCTCATGACCGCCGCGGTCATGGTCGCTCGGGCCAGCCATGGAACGGCAACGAAATGGACACCTATGCCGACGACCTGGCGACGCTCGTCGAAAAGCTTGACCTGAAGGACGCAATCCACGTCGGTCACTCCACCGGCGGCGGAGAAGTCGCTCGCTATATTGGTCGCCACGGCACGAAACGAGTCGCGAAGGCCGTGCTCATCAGCGCGGTGCCGCCACTGATGCTGAAAACTTCCGCCAATCCCGAGGGCCTCCCCATTGACGCATTCGACCAGATCCGCGCCGGCGTCCTAAGCGACCGCTCGCAGTTCTTCAAGGATCTGACCGCGCCGTTTTACGGGGCCAATCGGCCGGGCGCCAAGGTCTCGCAAGGCCTGCGCGACTCATTCTGGCTACAGGGGATGCAGGCCGGATTCAAAGCCGCCTTCGACTGCATCAAGGCATTCTCGGAGACGGACTTCACCGAAGATCTTAAGAAGTTCGATATACCAACGCTCATCCTCCATGGCGACGACGATCAGATCGTGCCGATTGCAGCCTCCGCACTTCTCTCGTCAAAGCTTGTGAAGGGGGCCACACTAAAAGTCTATGCGGGCTTGCCACACGGCTTGTGCTCGACCCACAAGGATGTAGTCAACGCCGACCTGCTCGAGTTCTTCAAGGGCAGCGCGCAAGCGGCAGTGTAAACGGCAAGGCCGATGAGGTGGTGCGCGCCATCGAATCGGCGGATGGCCGAGTCCTGGCTGTACGAGCCGACAGCGCCGATGCAGAAGCGGTGAAAAACGCCGTCGCCGAGACGGTGAGAGTCTTCGGTCGCCTCGACATCCTCGTGAACAATGCGGGAGTCGTCGCCCTGGCCCCGATTGACCAGTTCTCGTCGGATGATTTTGATCGGCTCGTCGCTGTTCACATCAAGGGCGTATTCGTGGCGACCCAGGAAGCCGTTCGCCACATGGGCAAGGGCGCACGGATCATCATGATCGGCAGCGTCAACAGCGATCTGGTCCCCTTCGTGGGCGGCTCGATTTATGCTTTGACCAACGCATGATCGCCCTCCATCGCTACGGTCGGGGCTACGAGATCGCAAGCCTGGTTTCCTATCTCGCCAGTCCCGAAGCCGGTTTCATCACCGGCGCGAGTCTGAAGATTGATGGCGGCTTCACGGCCTGATCCGCCGACCACAGAGAACCAAAAGGTAGCCCGCCCAGCCTTCCATGGGGTTACTCCCGCCTTAGCCGACCTGGTGCTCCTCGGTGATGAAGCAAGCTACTCGGCTGGCTCAAAAAGCTCGCCTGGTCGGCCGACGAGATCTGCCACTCAGCGTCTGCTGCAACGCAAGGAGGGCGGCCATATCGTCAAACCAGAGCTCGGCCATCCCATCGTAGGAATTCAAACCCCATTTGACCTCTCTCTACTAAAAGGAGTCGGCCATGTTAGTCATAACCACCCTCTTAATCCTTGCGTTCGCTGTTAAATACACTTTGTCGAGGGCCCACAACCAACGGCAACTCAGCGAGCCGCGCGCCGGGATCGTGACGATCGGAATCCAAATAATCTGTGGAGATTGCTCCGGCGACACGGAGCGGCCGGTTAAGACCTATCTTGATCGGCATGGCAATTGCGCCCAGTGCGGCGGCCACAGCTACATGCTGGCATCAAGCCGCCATTTGCATGTCGCACAGTTCACGTCTGCCCACCACGCATAACGCGAACCAGGAGCAGCGCTCGTTGGCGAGCCGGGCCGGGACTCGCGCGTTGCCGGGTTAGCGGACGTATGCTGGAAGGATCGTTCTGTTTCTTAGCCTGACCCATCGTCGGTTCCGACGATCCCAGCGATGCCATCTTCCCCCGAAGCGCCTCATCCTGGGACCACGCCCATCCCAACGACCGTCACGCGCATCATGGCCGTTTACAAACTTCTCAGATTTCTTGCTCAGCCCGCGCCCGCGTCCCCGCCCTTGCGCGAAGCCGGAAGCGGGCAACAAGAGTGTCGCAGCAACTATCAGGACAACAATCAATAGTGCGGACAATAGTGCGGAACGCTTCACAAAGACAAATGTCATCACTATGCCTCCGGAGGGTTCAGTTCAACCACAGCCATTTCCCGTTGCTCTAAAATCGCCCCTCGTTGCGTTAATTGTGCCACAGCTTTCCCTTCCTCGCCTCAGAAACTGAAGCCGCACGGCAGCAGCCGCTCTCGGGGTGACGTCCTTTGTGAGCGTCTGAGCTCAGGTCAGCGCCACGCGATCACCTATTCGCATCATTCCCGGCGATGTGACGACGGCGTACACGCCCGCGCAGGGGAACTGACCAGCGGCGCCGACTTGAACCCTGTTGTGACGGGTGAGCGTCCGAAGGACGTCGGTGTCCCTGGGGAGGTCGTCCTGGGCGAGCGCCGTCATTACGCATCGCGGATCGGGCAGGGCCACGTTGAGTCTTACCGCGTCGCCGATCGCAAGCTCGCGGCCGATCCAGTCGTTCTCGACGAACCCGGCTCCTTCGATGCCGACGATCACGTTCATCCTGAACCGGCGCTGGTCGAAGTTGCTCTCGGGCTGAAGCTCGCTCAACTGCTCGAGAGTGGACGTCGTCAGGACGGAGACCGGGAAGAGGTCGAAGAACGAACCGACCGGCACGGGGGAAGCAAGACCGGCGTCTGCAAAGAAGGCCGAGCCGAGCTTCTGTTCGACTATCGTGTCTCGGTGGCCTGCCGGGTCCAGGTTCTCGACGTCGGGGTGGTACTGGTCGATGGTGAAGTCATCGGGCGCCGACCGAGCCAGCGTGACCTCGCGGCGGAAGTACGCTGACAGCACGCGGTCGACGTCACTGAAGTCGCTGGTCACCGATGTGCCGTCCGGGAGTGTGATCCGCACTGGGGGCAGCTCGCTGCCCGATCGTGGCGGCTCGACAAAGGCGGCGCGACAGCCGAGCAGGCCGGGAAACAGTCTCACGCTCTTCGCGCTCACCACCTTGCCTGTGTCCGCATCGATGAGCGCATAGGCGCGGTCACCCAGAAGACCTCGCTCGGTGAGCTCCGCCTGCTCGAGCCGCTCGCCCGTCATTGATTTGACCGGAAACCTCCACAGTCCGGCCAGGGGGCCGACCACTCCCCTCGTCGCCATTTCTTCCTCCTGAGCAGCGCACTCTTTCTGCGTTCTTCGTCACGACCCACTCTTCAACCGAGAAGCTACAGGTCCTCAGGCGGAGTCGAGCGGATAGGACCGGCAAACGGCCGAAATCTAACATGAACCGGGGTATCGGGCGCACCGACCTTACGACGCGCATAAGGCGTCCGTCAAGCTGGACCCCGACTTGGTGCACGTTCGTGTCTTTGTGTCTTGGTGGCGCCCTCCCTTTTCTTTAAGTAGCCTGCTAGATGGCTTTCAAGACAGAATCGTCAGTCACGCTACCGGTGGGCGAACTTCTCGCAGGCGGCGCTCGAGAAATCGGCGCTCGCTGTCGTTGGTTACCAGCTCCAGGGCCCGCGCGTAACTCTTCGCCGCCTCTTCTGAGGATCCTACGCGGCGCAGCAAATCGGCACGTGCGGCGTGCAACAGGTGATAGCCGTCGAGATCGCCGGCGGCGGCGAGCGCATCGATGAGCGCGAGCCCTGGCTGAGGGCCGTCCACCATCGCGACCGCCACCGCCCGGTTCAGACTCACGATGGGCGAGGGCTGCAGACGCTCGAGCAGATCGTAGAGCCCGAGGATCTGAACCCAGTCCGTGTCCCTGGCTCGCGCCGACCGGCAATGAACTGCCGCGATTGCCGCCTGCAGCGCGAACGGACCGGGCTCGCCCCGAAACGCCTCATCGACGAGCGGTAGCGCCTCGGAGATCTGCCGCCCATCCCAGCGGCGGCGGTCCTGTTCTTCGAGAACGACGAGATCCCCTGCCTCATCGAGGCGGGCATCGCGACGTGAATCGTGAAGCAGCATGAGAGCGAGGAGGGCGGTCGCTTCCGACGGGGTACGGGGCGCCAACAACGTGCCTACAAGTCGCCCAAGGCGGATCGCCTCCGAGCAGAGATCATTTCTCACCAGCGGCTCGCCTCGAGTCGCGACATAGCCTTCATTGAAGACGAGATAGATAACGGTCAGCACCGCGTCCAGCCGCGCGGGGAGGTCATTCGTTTCGGGCACTGTATACGGAATGCGGGCGTCTCGAATCTTGCGTTTCGCCCGCACCAGCCGCTGCGCCATCGTCGCCGGAGGCACGAGAAACGCGCGTGCGATCTCATCGGTGTCGAGGCCGCACAGCGTCCGTAGCGTCAACGCGACCTGCGCCTCGTGCGCAAGCGCCGGATGACAGCAGGTGAAGATCAGCCGAAGCCGATCGTCGGGGATTTCGTCAGTGAAGTAATCCGGCTCCTCGATGGTTCGGGTCAACGGCGAAGCGGCGTAGGATTCAAGTTTTTCCTCGAACAGGGTCCGGCGACGCAGGCGGTCGATGACCTTGTGCCGGGCTGTCTGGATGATCCATGCGCGTGGGAACTCAGGGACGCCGGAGTCCCGCCACTGGTCTACAGCAACGGCAAACGCTTCCTGCGCCGCCTCTTCGGCCACCTCGAAGTCCCCGAAGAGACGAATTAGCGTCGCGACGATGCGGCCCCAATCCGACCGATAGACCGACTCGACCACGGCGTTGGCTTCTGGGAGCATGCCTTATGTTAAATATTTCCAGGCGGAGTGTCGATCCTGGCACTCGCCGTTCGACTTACCGATGGAGGTACACGCATGAAATACATGTTGCTGGTTTACCTTGACGAGCAGGCGATGAGCGAGACCGAGCGGGCGCACTGTTACGTAGAGTCTGCGCAGCTCACGCAAGACCTCAATGCGAGCGGGCACTATCTCGCTGCCGGCCCGCTGCACCCTACCTCGACGGCGACCAGCGTTCGAGTGCGCGACGGCAAACGGCTGGTGACAGACGGCCCGTTTGCCGAGACGCGCGAACAACTCGGCGGCTACTACCTGGTCGAGGCCAGCGATCTCGACGAGGCGATGGCCATCGCTGAACGGATTCCGGTAGCACGCGTAGGCACCATCGAAATCCGGCCGTTGCTCGAGATCCCGGGTTTGCCGGAGAAGTAGTTTTTACCGTACAACCAACTCTCAAGGGAGAAACACGGCTACCAAGACTTTCGTTAATCTGCCAACAAGAAATGAACCGATGAGAGCAATCGAGACAAACACAAACGACAATGTGCTGTCGCGACGGCGATGGCCCCTCAGGGCCCTTCAAACATCAGTGATCGGGATAATCCTGATATGCGAGATGTTGCAAGACAAAGATCCTGAGAAAGCGAAGAGAGTCATGGGAGCAATGCTTCAAATGGACAAGATCGACATAAAGACCCTAAAGCAGGCATACGAGGATAACCGGGGCTTCGACGACAATATCCAAGCGTTAAAGGGAGACGAAACATGACTGAACGACAAGACGCTCGTCTTCGACCCGCGCTGGAAGACCGCGCTGAGTCGCCAACAAAGAAACCGATCATGACCTACGCACTGTGGATCGTTCAGGTCCTGCTCGCGCTCCTCTTTCTGTTTGCCGGCGGAGCGAAGCTGGTGCTGCCGCCCGAGGCGCTAAAGGGGCCGGTGGCGCTGCCGGTTCTGTTCTTGCGGTTCATCGGCGTGTGCGAGGTACTCGGCGGGCTCGGTCTGATTCTCCCAGGGCTGTTTCGCATTCGGCCGGGACTGACACCGCTCGCCGCCGCCGGGCTGGTGATCATCATGATCGGCGCGACCCTGGTGAACCTGGTGGGCGGCGGTGGCGCGATTGCACTGATAACGCTGGCGGTGGGACTATTGGCGGCGTTCGTCGCCTACGGCCGCTGGCTGGTGATGCCGCATCGCGCACGCTCCGGTGCCAACGTCGAATCCGAGCTCAGACCTCTCTCGACAGGATCTTGAGCCGCCTGTTTCACAGTGCCGGTGCGAAAAGCATCCATCGCGAGATCGTGTGGCGAAAGGCTGAGAAGAGAGTGGCTGTGTCCGAACAAGATATAACAACAACAATCAGAGAGGACTTCCTATGAAAAAAATAACTCCAGATGCTAAGCCGGCGAAGAAAAGCGCCCGGGTGGAGACCGTAGAGGACTACCTCGCGGCCGTGCCGGAAGATGTTCGGAGCGCGCTCGAGGAGCTTCGCAAGACGATCAAAACCGTGGCGCCCAAGGCAACCGAGGTCATCAGCTACCAGATTCCGGCCTACAAACACCACGGACTCCTTGTGGGCTTCGCGGCGTCGAAGGGCCTCTGCACTTTTCACATCATGAGCACGAAGGTGACGCGCGCGCACGCGGGTGAGCTCAAGGGCTACAAAATCGGCAAGGCCAGCATCCGGTTTGCACCCAACGAGCCGCTTCCCGCCGCACTCGTCACGAAGCTGATCAAGGCGCGCATCGCGGAGAACGAGGCGGGCCGCAGTTATGGGGACCGCCAATAAGACTTCGCAGTTGTGACTCGAGACATTCGAAAGGAGATGAAGCTATGAAGACCACGAACAACCGAGTGCTTACTGTGCTCGCGGTGCTGGCCGCGTCGGCTCTCGTCGCGGGAAGTGACAATTCTACCAGGGCTGAAACCCGAGCGCCGATCGTGAAGGTACTGAAGAGCAACGATATGACCGATGCCACAGCCAGTGTCGAGAAGCGCGATCTTGTCATCACCCGGGTATTCGATGCCCCGATCGAGCTGGTATGGAAAGCCTGGACCGATCCCGAGTACGTCATGCGTTGGTGGGGCCCACGAGGCTTTACCTCACCTTCATGCAAAATAGATTTTCGTGAGGGCGGCAAGTTCGTATTTCACATGCGCGCGCCGAAAGATTTTCAAGGTGGCCAGGATTTCTACACTTCCGGCGTCTACAAGAAGATCATGCCGATGAAGCTCATCGAGTTCAGTCAGGGACTGTCCGACAAAGACGGCAATAGAATTGACCCCACTACCATGGGAATGCCGGCGGACTTCCCGAAAGAAATACCCAGCGCCCTGGCATTCAAACGCATCGGCAACAAGACTGAACTGACCGCCACGGAATACGGCTGGACGGTCGGGCAAATGCGGGAAATGTCGGAAGCCGGATTGAGCCAGTGCCTCGACAAGCTTGCAGAGGTGCTGGCGAAGCATAAGTAACACGCCGGCGGTGGGGAGTTCGTATCCACGCGCGTCTGTGAGGCATCCCGTGAGCCTCGTGTAGCGCACTTTATTAGTGCGCGACCTGAAATCTGGGAAGGAGAATCTCATGACTATTTTTGGCAAGCGCCCATCCGAGTATGTTGCATTCGCTAAGCCGTTTCTCGTTTTGATTCTTGCAGTCGCGATTGCGCGACTCGCGCTGTCGCTTGGTGGCGTGTCGAATTCGGCGGCGAGATGGCTC
>JBASRN010000236.1:0-13713 GCA_049273855.1 Blastocatellia bacterium | reverse complement strand
TCGACCACGCGGCGAAGCTGGATTTCGCCCCAGCGCCCGCGCACTATCGGACTGCGCAACGCGTTCACAAGCTTCGAAGTTTCGGTCTGGAGCAGAACCTGCGAAGTCGCGAGATGTTTGACCTGTTCGGTGAGCGACGAGTAAGCCGACGCGCGCGAGGCCTCTAGCTCGCGAATCTTGGTGTCTACTTTCTCGAGCGATTCCCTTAGCGGCTGAACGAGTTCGCCAATCGCTTTCTGGCGAGTCTCGAGGTCGCCCTTTGCCGTTTGCTGAAAATGGCCAAGCGTTTCTCTGGCAAGATTGAGAAAGTTCTGACTGTTCGTGTTGAGCGCTTCGGCTGACAGTGCTTTGAAGGCATCGGAGAGTTTGCCCTGCGCGTCTTCGAGCAGACCGAGTTTTTCAATCGAAGCAGTGCGCTCGGCGTTGAGCTGAGTTTCGACCGAGCTGATTTGCGCAAGCAAGCCGGCATTCTCGTTTTGAAACTCCGCGATCCTGGAGTTCAAACCGCTCAAGTCGGATTCGAGCCTACGAGTCTGCTGGTCTTTACCCTGAAGGCGCTCAATCAGGGTAGCTCGCTCTGCTTCGAATTCGCTTCTGGCTCGGTCGTACTCGTGTTTGATTCGCGGCCGAAGCACGAGCCAAACGACGAGCGCGCCAAGAGCTAATCCTGCAATCAGTGGTAAGACCATCTCTAGACTTGTGTTCACCGATGATCCCCTGTCCGAGCGCCGCTCTTCTTACCCGCCCTCTGAAACCCCTATCCCTCCAACTCTCGGGGGCGCGGTGGAGATGCATGACGGCGATAATCAGTATCGAATCTGACCTCGCTTGATATCACTGCATAAGGAAACCTCTTGGTACGACAGCGTCTTGTTCTTGATGAGATGGGCTGCCACGCAAAAGGATGGCTAACAATTCTGGAGATCGTTCTCCAGACCTCGTCGTAGAACTCGTCACCCGGGCCTTGCTTCTTTAAGTCGTAGTAAGAGACGGCGTTTAAGAACTCTTCGCGCGCGGCTGCGAGGAATTCGATCTTCATCAGCGCTTCCTGTTCTTGATGGAGCTGAACACCTCTTCGGCAGGAATCGCCTTGATCTCGCTCCGTTCGTAGGCGTCCAGTCGATCTTCAGATTCTTGAGCCCAGAGGAGATCTATGTTGGATAACTCTGGTTCCAGGCTTGTTAGAAGACGCTCGGCCACCACGGCGCGCTCCTCAGCGGGAAGATTGAGCGCCTGTTCAATAAGCTTTTCAGCCAACTCTGACATCGACTACCCCCCGCCTTTATCTGTATTTCTCGCTGATCTCGTCCAACACTTCGAAGGCCGGCCTTCCGACCGCCTCCCCTTGGTCAATCTCTTTCACTCGCCTAGCAAGTTCCTGTCCCATTCAGTTTCGGCCTTGAGGTCGTCGCTTGGTTTCGTCATTCAACCTAACCTTATCCATTTCGCTTCGGTGGGTCAACTTTACAACCTTAGAAGGAAGCCGCGAGATGGCAAGCCGCTCGCACGAGAGATTGCTTTTGCGTACAACGCGACTTGACTCCGATACTCTTCAATCCGGCCCTCGATCTCGAAGTCAGTCTTGAAATCAACAACGATCCACGAACCTGATTCATCGATGAACGCCAGATCGACTACGCCCTCGACCAGCAAGCCTTCTTCAAGCTCGATCGCGACCGGAGTCTCGCGACGCAAGCTTCCACGCGCCGCGGCCACCGAAGCTCGTCTCAACAGCGGATGCGCAAGCGCTCGCGCGACTGTTTCTGTCGCGGCGGCGACTTCTTCCGCGGTTGCATTCAGTACTCTTCCTTGAAGCTCGGCTACTGCTTCGACGCCTCCGCGATCGGCGTCGAGGTCAACCACCGACAGCACCGCATGGACCAGCGTTCCGAATCGCTTTCCGTGCGGGCGCGAGAAGTCTATGCCTACGGACTCGACGGTGACTTGCGGAGCCGGAAGACTGCTGGCCACTAGAGACGGTTGCTCGACTCCGTCAGCGGACGCTGCCATTGCGAGTGCGTGTTCGGTTGCCGTCACGACCCGCAAGCTTGGCGCTCCCGCCGCTTCACGCACTCGAGCTCGCGACGCTTGCCATTCGGCGTGAGCCAGAATCCCCGCTTGCGAACGCGTTCCCTTTTCGTCGGCCGCGATCAGCTTGTTCAGCCGCGACCCGACGTCTTCTTGCTTGCCCAGCTCCAGAAGACACGGATCCCACCACACGACGCGATGCTCGCCCGCTTCCGGTTGATGTAGACCGGGCGTGACTGAACCTTTCGGCCTGAGCACACCGCCCGGACGTAGACAGTTATCGAGCCCGAACACAGGACAACCCGCGGGTTGATTGGTCTCGGGAGTGAAGCTCCGGTCGGGCGGTGGAAAGATCGCGGGGTTGAGCGCGCTCAGCCATCGGTCGTCGAAGCGCTGGTCGCCTATCGTCGATACGACCAGCAGGTCGCGCGCGCGAGTCGCGGCTACATACAACACACGCGCTGCTTCTTCGATGTCGCGCTGCTTTTCTTCGTCGCCGTGCTCCAGAAGCTCCGGCGGCGCGCAGCCCGCAAGCGTCATCACGCAGAGTCCTCGCTCCGGGTCGGTCCATCGAGAAGCATCGCGCGCTGCGTTCGCAGTCATATCGGCGAGGATCACTACCGGAAACTCCAGGCCCTTCGCTTTGTGGACGGTCATAATGCGAACGCCGTCCAGTCCTTCTTCGATGATCGGCGCATCGCTGGCCTCGCCCGTCTCGGCCTGGTCGACAAGCCAATCGACAAACGCGCGAAACGAAATCAACCCGCTGCGTTCCGACCTTCGAGCCATGTCCATCAGCCGCGCCACATTCGCAAGCGCCTGCTCGCCGGTGCTCCAGTTGGCAAACCCCGCGTGCGCGCGTGTTGCCGAAAGCAACTGCCCAATCGTATCCGCAATCGGCCGGCGATTGCGTCCTCGATGCAAGCCGCGCAACACCGTGAGCGCGGCGGCAACTTCCTGAGTAGCTTCGGGTAGGTTGTCGGCGGGTTTCTTGAACGGATACAAGGTCGAGTGCGAGGCTCGATATGCGAGCAACTGCGCATCGGTGAGCGCGAACAGCGGGCCTCGCAGAGTGGCGAACACCGCAAGCTCGTCGTCCGGCCGCTCAACCGCCGAAAGTGCGTTTCGTATCGCTTCGATTTCCTCGCGCGCGTGAAAGCCGCTCCCACCAACCAGCAAATGAGGCAGCCTTCGCGCTTCCAGGGCCCGGACGTATGGCCTTGTGACATCTTTCGAAAAACTCCGAAACCGGCGGAACAACAAGCACACGTGGCGCGGCTGAATCGGAACACGCTCGTTCGAGTCCCACCGCTTGGTGACGGTCCAGCCGCTCGCGCGCACCAGCCATTCAACAAATGCCGCGACGCCATCGGGTTCGGTCTCTTCGATCTTCCACAAGATTGGCTTGCGGTAGTCCGGTCCCGGGTAAGGCTCGGGCGCCGGCAACGCCACGACTGCAGGTTGAGTATCGATGCCCGGTCTGAACGGCGCGAGCGGCACATAACGCGCTTGAGACGTAGCATAGACTTCAGTCTGTACCGGCAGCTCAGTCTGTGCTGGCAGCTCGGTCTGTGGTTGTTCGTCAGTAGCATAGCCTTTAGTCTGTGTTCCTTCTCCAGTCCGTGTTCCTTCTCCGGAAGCCGGGAGACACAGACTAAAGTCTATGCTACCCATTACGCGCGAGAACGCTGCGTTCACCGCCTCTTGAATCTGCGGCACCGAGCGGAAGCTGACGTTTAGCTCGACAAGCGCGCCGCCGCCGGCGACGACCTGGCGCTTCACCGCTTCGTAAAGAGCTACGTCGGCGCGCCGGAAACGATAGATCGACTGCTTGGGATCGCCGACGATGAATAGCTTGCCGGGAACCGGGCGGACCTTGCGCCATTCTTTCTGTTTGAGATCGTCGGCGGCGAGCAGCACCAGTATCTCGGCTTGCAGCGGGTCAGTGTCCTGGAACTCGTCGACGAAAATGCGCGTGAATCGGGTTTGCAGCTCTTGCCGCACGGACTGATTCTCGAGCACCAGATCGCGCGCGCGAAGAAGCAAGTCCAGAAAATCCAAACACCCGGCGCGCTCCTTCAAGAGCGCGTATTCTTCGATGACTGGCCACAGATCGTCGCGAAGCCGTGGCGCCAGGTCAGCTCCCGCGCGCTGTACGAACTCTTCGACTTTCGCTTTGAGCGCGTCGCGTCGCAGCTTTAAGTCGTTTGCCGGGAAATCGTCTCGCGTGAAGTAGGCGACGTAATTCTTCGACTTCCACGAAGGCAAGAAATCGAACAGCCGGGCTTCGATGCCGTCGTAGTCGCGGCCCGAGTCGCCTTCCCCGCGAGTCATATCCGCCACATTGTGCTTCAAGTCGATGAGTGATTTCGTAAACCACTGCTTCGGGTCGCCGCGATCGGCCCACGCCGCAATCTCTTTCATCTCGGCGATCAAGTCGTCAATTGCGCCCTTGCGATCGAACTCGGGATCGTGCCGCCAGGGCGCGGGGAAATCGCGTCGCTCCACAAGCTCCAATGCCGCGCTTCGCAGCCTGCGTCTTGGACCTTCACCCGAGGGCCGCCGCGCAAGCGTAGCCGGTCTGCCGCCCGAATACTGGCGGCGCGCTCGTCTTCGAAGGATTCGGCGAACGGCGTCGCTCGGGTTGGCAAGCTGTCCTTCGAACCAGCGATCGAAGGCCATCTCGAACAGCGGACGCGAGGTGTCCTCTGAAGCGACTTCGAACAGCGGGTCGATGCCGGCCTCGACCGGGCGTTCGCGCAACAAGTCCGAACAGAAGGAATGGATGGTCCCGATGCGAGCTTCTTCAAGTTGAGGCAATGCGCTGTTAAGAAACTCTTTCTCTTGCGGCGCGGCGTTCGGCGATTGGCGCTCGGATTCGATCTCGGCGCGCAATCGAAGCTTCAGCTCGCCGGCCGCGGCGTCCGTAAAAGTCACGGCAACAATGCGGTCCAGACCCGCACGTCCGGACTTGATGACCGAGATTATGCGGCGGACTAATTCGCTTGTCTTGCCGGTGCCGGCTGCGGCTTCGACGACGAGAGTCGTGTCCAAGTCATTGCGAATCCTGTCGCGCGCCGCTTGATCGGCGAGATTATCCTTTGGTGTTAACTCCGGTGGCGCAGAAGGCTCAGCGGTACACGCGCGCTTTGACTGATTGTCGACACGAGACTCCTCATGCTGCGGTTCATCGGGCAGCGCGTCGAACAAACTCGGTGTTTTATCGTCTCTTTTCACAAGCTACATGAGCCGGCAAAGCAATTGACCTGTACGGGCGTCCCTCCGTGGCCGCCCCTTGCTTGGGCCCCCTTAACGACTCCGCGACGAGGGGCGCCCGCGGAGGGACGCCCGTACAGCGGTTCCTTCATTGCCGATCGCGCAAGGTCCCCAACGGGAACAGCCTGTCTTGAGGCTTAACCTTTACGCGCCGTTCTTCGTGAGGCCCGCATACCGCAAGATAGTCGCACCACATGCACGCGTCGTGAGCGGGCGCAGCCGGAAGAAAACCTTCAGCGAGAGCCCCGCCCACTGTATCAACCATGATCCTCGCGGAGTCGCGCGCGAACTCGTCAAGCGGGACCTCTACCGGCGTATAGTCGCCGTCCGCCGTGCAGTAATACAGCCGCCCCGATTCGACCTCGCCGTCCAATAACTCCTCGCACGCAAGCGCGTATAAGACCGGCTGCAAGTACTGACCGCCTCCGATGACGACTCCATCTCTTGCCCGAGCCTTTCCGGTCTTGTGGTCGGTCGCGCGAATCTTGCCCGTTACGTGACGCTCGACAAGATCGATCGAGCCCCTGAGTTTGAGCTTGCCCCCGTCGATGATGGGGACTGGATCGGGAA
Source organism: Blastocatellia bacterium (assembly GCA_049273855.1). Taxonomy (GTDB): domain Bacteria; phylum Acidobacteriota; class Blastocatellia; order UBA7656; family UBA7656; genus Onstottus_B. The sequence continues at coordinate 7,839 of JBASRN010000236.1, read as the reverse complement.
CGCTTGCCGGGTCTTCCTCTTCGCGGTCTCGATCCGCAAGCCCGAACCCGAGTTCAAATTTGTAAGGCACCCAACCATCTTCGGCATCGGCTTGCCGGCGAAGCCACTCGCGGAGGTCCGCGCCGATCGCGTTGATGCCGTCCTCCCACACCTTGGGGATTGCGGGCCACAAGTCGTCTTCATACTTGGCAGCGACCTGATAAAGCACTTCGTTCACCGTGTCGATCGCGCGCTCGACGTTCTTAGGCGTCACCGGCAACTGCTCGGCCTTTCTCAGCCGAGTCAGTGTCCAATATTGAACCTTGTGAAAGAGCGAGCCCCGCGTTAGCGGATCCAGCACTTCAAGCGCGGCCGGTTCCTCGCGAGACTGCAGCTTGTGCACGGTTTGAAGGAAGAAGCGATAAGGGCACGCGGCAAAGTTTTGCAGCGCGGTCGGCGAGAAAGACCGAGCCGAGAGCTGATGCGGCGCGAGAGCTTCACGCGCTGCTTCGTCGGGATCGACCAGACCGTCATACGGAGTCCAGCGCCTGATCCATTTTCGCGACCTGCCCCGAAGCGCGCGCGCTAAGTAAGGATTCGACTCGAGAAGATAGTGCGCGGTCCCAGCGGTCGTTTCGGGGTCGGCATCCAGTAGCCGTCCAAGCAGAGCGAGGTCGTATTCGGCTTCGTCGATTGCGTCAGTGGCAAGCTCGGGCGCGGGCCAGCCGAGCCTCCCGCTCGAACCCGACTCCGCGCGCGTGCTTAGTTCATCGAAGCCGGTCAGCTCGCCTTCAGCCGCGCGCAACGCTTCGAGTCCGTAAAAGGACGGAACGCGAGGCCGCGACTGCTGGACATCGATGCGCGGATAAGAAAGATAAGCTCTGTTGTGAGCGGCTCCCAGAGCCAATCTCAAGGCAAGCCGTTCGGCAGCCACGCGGTCGCGCTGAATCGCCAGCTCGGCTGTGCCCGCTTCGCGGCGCTCGGCGTCGAGAAGGATCGGGTCTTCGACGACTTTTCGAGGGAAGAGCTTTTCGGCGAGCCCCGGAACAAATACTACGTCGAAGCTCATGCCTCGCGCTGCGTCCGTGGAGCCGACAAACACGCAGCCATAGCGCCGGCGGCCAGGGGCTATCGCCAGATCGCGGAGCTGCGGCGACAGCACCTGTTGAACTTCGAACAACTCGACCGGCCCGACCGGAGCCATAGGGGCAAGCTCGGCCAAAACCGCTTTGACGCTTTCCGGTTCACGCAGCGCCTCCAACGCAAGCTCGTTCAACAGCGTAAGCCACTCGCCCCATTTTGCGCGCGCAGGAAACGCCGCCAGCTTCTTGATCAACGGCAGCGCGAACTCGCGCAGATGAGCCAGATCGCGAATGTCCTGATCAAGCCGCGCGGCCCGGTTCTCGTCTTCCTCGGCCACTTCCTTTCGACGCACGCCCAACTCGCGTTCGAGCCCGGCAATTCGACGTTCCCATCTCGCTTCGCTGCCGATGACCGCCGACTCGACAAGCAATCGCTCCCAGCGCCACGGCGCGCGAAGCGTCCCATCAACGGCCTGCGGGTCTTCCGTCTCGGCCGGCGCGCCTTCGGATTGTGTTTCTTGTTCGCTTTCGACTTCGATCGTACCCGCAAGCAGGTCATGACGGGGAGGAGTCCAGTGCTCTTCGGTGCCGGGCTCTCCGGGGCCGGGCACCTGCGCAAGCGAGACATACTCGGCAAACCGCCTCGCCGACAATCCCTCTGACTTGCACGCAAGCAACGCCAGCAGCGCGCGGCCCGCCGCGTCCGGCCGCGAAGTCCCGCGAGCGAAGTACGCCTCGATGTTCGCCCGGCGAAACGCTTCTTCGAGATGCGAGCCGTACTCGACAGGCGAGCGCAGGAAGACGGCGATCCGGTCGAACGCGACTCCGCTTGCAGCTTCGCGTTGGATGAACCGGGCGATCTCGACACACTCGCGCGCCTCGCCCGGCCACGAGGTCAGCTCCACGGTCGCATCAAGTTTCGCTGGAACGCTTGATGAGTCTTCGAACAGATGGCGCTTCAACGACGCGAGCGAGCTTGTCTGATTTGAATCTTCGGCTTCGATGGCTTTGGCGTCGAGGGCGCCTTCGAGCCGGGCGATTGTTCGCTCGTCTCCGCGCGCGGCGGTTGCGAAGACGCCAGGTGCGCGATGGGCGAGAGCCGCGATAAGCCCGGCTTCGCGCGACGAGGTTAAGGCTACATCGAGCAACATCAGCGGCACACCCAGAAGGTGTTTAGTGCCGGGTGCTGATTGCTGTGCGGCATCTATGGCGGCTTCGAAGACTGCGGCGCGATCGGCGATCTTGCCTTCACTCAACTCGCTCGCGACTCTTTCGGCGAGAGCAGCAAGGTCCAAGCCGCCGCGTGCGAGCTTGCCTATTGCTCGCGGATCGGTGTCGTTCATTCGAAGCTCTTCAAGCGTTCGCGCCACGGCGGTCGGGAAACCCGGTCTGGTAGCGATCGGCTCGAAATACGAGAGCGCGCCTTCAGCCAGCAGCAAGTGAACGGCTCGTGCGGCCACGGCGGTCAGGGCGAACCCGCTTGCGGGGACGAGTCCCGCGCGCGCGAGCACCGGCGCGGCGAGGCTTGCGGCGAGATGGTTGAGCGTGAAACGAGTCAGCCCAAACCTCGCACCAGTCTTGTGCGCCGCCGCGCGCGCGAACTCGTCTCCGGCTTCGCGAGCTGGAGAGATGATCAGAACCTCCGCATCGGCGGGATAGGAAGCGAGCCACTCAGCAGCGGCGGTCAAACGGGTCGCCCCATCGCGGGCCATGACGATTCGTGTTTTGGCGGATTCGGGCATGCAGCTAAGACGTTCCGATTGTTAACTCGCTCGCCTTAAGAGACGTGCTTCCGGGTAGCAGAAACCGAATTGGCGATTGAAGCTGAACTAGTTGCATCAAGTATGATAGCAACGCCCCACCTGTACGCGAAGCTTGATTGAGCCGATGAGTGGTTGGGTGTGATTAAGACCGGGAATGCGCGAAAGAGCGCCTTTCATGTTCAGCCCGTGAGCGCCGCCCGGCACTCCATCCGTCACTACGAACGGCAGGCAGTCTTTCACGATTTTGGAGTTGCCTCCGATCATCGAAAGCCGGCCCAGACGGCAAAACTGATGAATCACTACACCGCCGGAAATGAAAGCTCCATCATCAATCTCCACGTGTCCTGCCAGCGCAACGCTGTTTGCAATAATCACTCGATCGCCGAGCCGGCGGTTGTGTGCGACGTGCGCGCAAGCCAGCATGAAACAGTTCGAGCCGATGACCGTCTCGGATCCGGGTTCAGTGCCGCGATGAACTGTGGTCCCCTCGCGAAACGCGTTCGAAGCGCCGATGCGAAGGTAGCTATCGCATTGTTTGAAACCGAGGTCCTGCGGTTCGCCGCCGAGGATCGCACCTTCGTGAACGATGTTGTTAGGACCAAGCGTTATAAACCGCTTTATCACGGCGTGCGCGCGAACTTCGCTGGCGTCGCCGATCTCGGTGCCCGACTCGATGACGGGATAAGGTCCTACGACGACTCCGGCGCCAAGCCGGGCGGTCGGGCCGATGATTGCTGCGGGATGAACGTTCATCGTTTGGAGCTTGATGCGAGAGATTCAGAAGTATTGCAGCAGGCCTGACTCAAATCAAACGACCGGCGAAAACAAAAAGGCAGCAAGACACAGGAAGACGCTAGCAGGCTGCGAGGCCGAGTTTTCCTTCAGTGTCTTACTGTTAAGAGACTCCCAGTTCTATTCCAAGCTGTTTCAGTTTCCGCGCGAAGCCCTCCTGAGTGTTCAACGTGTGAACAAACGATCCGTCTGCGCGCCGATAGGAGATCAAACCGCCGCCGGCGAGCACGGCGACTAGAACCGTGTCTCGTGCCGCCTCACTTCGAAACTCGGAGATTTCAATCTCCCGCCCGGCAATCGCTGTGATAGTTAGATGGCTATCCCCTCCGCGCAACGCGTATCGGCCCGGGCAGTTTCGAATCGGCTGCCAGGTCCCCACGTTAAACACTTGTTCGAAGGTTGCCTCGGCCATCCCGAGAATCTTCGGTCCCCGACGCGTTCAAGTCCAGTGCGGAAAACCGAAAAAAAGAGCGGAGAATAGTATTGCTCTTTCAATTCGCTTCGCGTATCTTCGGATCAACTTAACCCCCGTCAGATTCTGATTGTGATTGCCCCTAACTGAAGATCAAAGACCCCGCGAACCGGACGCTTTATCTCGAAGCACTAGCGCCAAACATCAGGAGAAAAGGATGAGTTTTTTCGACCTCCATCCGGTCATCGAGAAAATGCTTTCGACGGCTGACAACATCTCCGACTTGAATTTCTCCGTGGGCCGTCCGCCGCAAGTTGAGATCAGCGGCAAACTCACGCCGGTCGAGATCAAGGGGTTGCGCACACTGAGCCAATACCAAACGGAGATCATCGCGATGTCGCTGTTGGAAGGCAACACCGATGCGGCGCGCCGGTTTCTCCAAACGGGCGCGGCCGATCTCGGCTACGCGATTCCAAGCCGCATGCGATTTCGGGTGAACATATTCAAGCAGCGGGGATCGATCTCGGTGGTGATGCGAGTCATTCCAACCTCGGTTCCGACTATTGAGAGCCTCAACTTGCCGAGCCAACTCGGAGAAGTATCGCACCTCAAGAACGGCATCGTGTTGCTCACCGGGCCCACAGGGTCGGGCAAGACGTCTACGCTGGCGGCAATCATAGACAAGATCAACAACGAATACAGCTATCATATCGTCACCATCGAAGACCCGATCGAGTTCCTGCACACCCACAAGAAGTCGACGATCAACCAGCGGGAGCTTGGGACCGATACACCTGCTTTCGCGCTCGGACTGCGAGCCGCGTTACGCCAGGCGCCGAAGGTCATTCTGGTGGGTGAGATGCGCGACATGGAAACAACCGAGATCGCGCTTGAAGCTTCCGAGACTGGCCATCTGGTGCTGTCGACGCTGCACACCACCGACGCTTCGAAGACGGTCAATCGAATCATCGGCATCTATCCCAAGTCTGAGGAGCACGTGATCCGCACCCGGCTCGCCCAGTCATTCAGGTACATTGTATCGCAGCGGTTGGTTCCGCGAGCCGACGGCAACGGCCGAGTCGCAGCCGTCGAGATACTCAAGGCTACGCCGCGCACTCGCGAGTACATCGAGCAGGGTGAGAGCGAGGGCAAGACATTGCTTGAGGCGATGAACGACAGTGAGCTTGAAGGGATGCAGCACTTCGACCAGGTGATCGAACGAATGATTCGCGACGGATTGATCACGCAGGAAAACGGCCTGTCGTTTGCGACCAATCCGTCGAACCTGCTGCTGCGGCTTTCCGGGCTCGGCACTTCGGACGATATGCTGAGCCGCCGCGAAGAGCGTCACTATAAGCCGACTCGTCCGGATTCAATCAGCCGGCCACGCGCGGCTGAGGTGGTGGAACGCTAAACGATTCCGGGTGTTTGGTGCTTGGTGTCGGGTTCGTGTGATCAATGCGACGATCGAAACCAGCGACCTGAAGCTCGGAACCCCAAACCGGGAACCCGCAACCGGGAACCCGTGGAGAAGCGATGCTAGCAAGTTGTCCACAATGCGCGATGAGCCTCAACTTCGACGACGAGCGGTTGCCGATCGAGCCATTCAATGTGCTTTGCCCGCGATGCCGCCAGTCAGTGACGATCATGCCGCCTCCAAAGGAGGAGCCGCGCCTGCAAGGTTCGACCGGGTCGCTCGACTCGATCGAGGTTGTGCCTCCTGCTGCCAGTAGCGATCCGCTTCGGGCGTTTGTGGACATGCTGCTTGCAGGATTGAAGCAACCTCAACCTCAAGCGGCAGCCGATTCCAAGTGGCAACGCCGCCGAGTTTTGCTTTGCATGGAAGAAGCAGAAGTAAGGGAGTCGTTACGCTCAGCGCTGGTTCCGACGCTCTTCGACGTATTTTCGGCAGACACGGCACCGGAAGCAATTGAGATTCTTCACGAGTCGCGCGCTGAAGTGATCGTACTCAGCCCAAGCTTCGACGCAGATCACCAGGGCGGATCGGCGATGATGCAATACGTCAACAGCCTGACTCCTCAGATACGCCGTCGCACCTATGTGGTGCTGGTGTCGCAGCAGCTAAGAACGCTGGACACCTATCTCGCCTTCGCGAATGGAGTGAACCTGACAGTACATCCAGAGGACGTCGGTTCGTTTCAGGCGATCTTTGACCGTAGTGTTCGCGACTTTAACGAGTTATACCGGCCATTTAATCAGGCGAGCGCGATCGCTGCTTTCTGACGCGGCGCGCAATTTGACACCGCTTGAACAATCCCGATAGTCTCTTAAGAAGCACCATCGACAAGATGATGCGCCCGTAGCTCAATTGGATAGAGCATTGGTCTTCGGAACCAAGGGTTGGGAGTTCGAGCCTCTCCGGGCGCACCTTTACTTTCCGTCATTTACAACTTTGGCCTTTCTTCGATCAAGAAGATTTGTGACCGATTTGTGACTTGGCTTTTGGGCTGCGTTCACCGCCCGCTCCATTCCATCTTCCGTCCCTCGTCGTCGGTGCGCTTCTTGGGCTGGGTTTCTACTCCGTTACTCTCGTCCGTCGCAGCGCACAGAGCGAAAATCCGTGGAATCCTACGACTGAGATCGTGAACCGAGGACCGTTCAGATTCACGTGGAATCCGATGTACTTGCAAATGGTGCTGGGGTGCATCGGCTTTGCGGTCATCCTTACGAACATGTGGATCCTGTTGCTCACCCCGGTGCCTTCGGCTAACATAACGCGGCTCTGTAGAGCGCCGCCGACGGCGTAAGAGGCGGGTCCCACTAATCTGTGAGGCCCTCATGCCGTCAAACTTTGCCGGCTTTCATTCTTATGAAGGCAAGGTTGAGTTGCGGCAGGGAATTGAAGGCAGCAGCCTTCGTGCAAAACTCCTTTGCCTTCACCTTGTCGCCTTTGCCCTGATAAGCCTGACACAAGTGATAAAGATCGTAAGGGTTTTGCTGGTTAGCCTGTTGGAGTTCAGTCACGGCGTTGTCGTAATCCTTCGCCTCAAGGGCAATCAATCCCATCAGCTCGTGAGCTAGTTTTGTTTGGAACGGATTCTTCAGGGACTCCGTGCCCTGCCGGAATGCCTCCGCTTCCGTCTTTGCAGTTGTCAGGTCTTTCTTCGCGAGCGCAACCCGAGTCAGGTTGTAGTGGTGGAAGCGTTTCGCGTTGTCCTTGATCTCCTGTGAGAGGTTTGAGTCTCCGGTCATCTTCAAGCCACGTTCGAGAAGCGCCTTGGCCTCATCAGCCTTGCCCATTTCCAGCAAGATGTTTCCTTTGAATTGCAGATCGCCAGTCATTGCGGGAATGTCATTGGTTTTCTCACCCAGCGCATATTGCTTGTCCATATCTTCAAGCGCTTTGTCCATCTTGCCGGTGTCGACGTCGATCACAGTCTGGGCAAACAACGCGGTGCGGCGTTCGGCATCGCTCCTCGCCTTGTCGGTGATCTTCTGTAGCTCAGCCGCCGCCTGGTCAGGTTTGCCCTTGTACATCAACGCCGCGGCTATTCCCTGGTGAGAGTTGATGAAGTTTGAATCGATCGCAAGCGCCTTCTGATACTGCGCGATCGACTCGTCAAACCTGCCCATCTTAAGCAGCAACTCCGCGTAGGAGTCGTATGGATTTGGATCGTTGGGTATCAGCTCGATGTATTACTTGAAAGCTTGCTCGGCGTTTGGGTAATCGGCATTCTGGCGATAGGCATAGCCGAGGATATTGAAGGCAGTCGAGTAAGTTGGCGCCAGCTCAGTAGCTTTCTTGTAGTGTTCTATGGCCTGTGGGAAGTCCTGCTGGCCAAAGTAGTAA
>JBASRN010000224.1:0-19475 GCA_049273855.1 Blastocatellia bacterium | reverse complement strand
GGGGGCTGACCGGAGAGGGCCATCGCTCGTCCCTATGAAGCCGAGCGCCGTTTAGCTCCAAGCGAAATGGGCGATGGCCCTTCACCTCACTTGTCGCTAACTTAGACACCCCTCCGATCAGAATGTTCCAAGTCTCTACTACTCTAGCATAGGAGAGAACGCGGCGCAGGAGTCATCTTGAAGCCGGAGGGCAGGTTTCTGTTAGTGGGGTAATAATGTGTTGATGCCTGGTGCCGCCTCTCCTGCCACGAAGACACAAAGCCGCACAAAGAAAAGCTTTGTGGAGCTTCGTGCCGTTGGTGACTTAGTGGCGAGACTCTTCTCAACACGCTATTGCGCCACTACCAGGTTTCTTGACAACTCGCGCGGCCCGCCGCTATGGTGTCCTTTGGTCTAATCGACGGCGCACGCGACCTTAGCGTCGTCACACACCCCGAGGAGGCTGCGTTTTGGCTAAGACTGTCAGGAAGAAGGGCCGGGTATCGGTCAAGGACATGAAGTTCAAGAACGATCCGATGATCCGGTTCTACGAGCGTACTCAGGACTGGCTTCAGGAGCGAGGCCGGCCGGTCGTTATTGCCATTGGAGTCCTGGCGGGAATCACCGTGCTCTATGTCGCCGGCAGTTACTTCTTCGAATATCGAAAAGCCACCGCGGAGGTGGCGTTCGGTCAAGCTGTCGAGAAGTTCAACGCGACTGTTCAGGATCCTGTGACGGCAGCCGCGCCCGCGACCACTCCCACCGTCGGCAAAACCTACTTCGACGAACAAACCAAATGGCGGGAGTCCGCCGAGGCTTTCGAGCGGCTCGCCAACGACTACTCCGGCTATTACGGTTCGATAGGCCGGTATTACGCCGGTGTGTCTTACCTTCACCTGGAACGCGACAAGGGCATTGCACTGCTTCAGCAGGTCGCGGAAAAGAATGATCAACCGACTTCCGGTCTTGCGCGTCTGGCGCTCGCCGAAGCTTATGCCGCAAGCGGCGACACCGACAAGGCGATCTCGCTTTATCAACAACTGCTCAGCTCGACTTCAAGCATGAGACCGGCTGTGCAGTTAGGGCTCGGCAAGACCTACGAGAAAGCCGGAGATACACAGAACGCCGTGGAGGCTTACATGGAAGTCGCGAAGTCGGACCGTTCATCCTCAGCCGGGGCAGAAGCCGAGAAGAGAGTGGCCGCGCTGGCGCCCGGCCGCGTCAAAGAGATTCCGCCGGCCGCAACCACCTTCACGCCTTAACAGAGGTCAGTGGCCCGCGGGTAATCAGTGCCCAAAACAACAACCACTGGTCACCGACCACCGGCCGCCGCTTCATGGAAAACTTTTCGCACACACTCCTCGGGCTCACGCTGGCAAAAGCGGGTTTCGAGCGCGCGACTCCTCTGGCAACGACGGCCCTGATCATCTCTTCGAATCTGGCGGACATCGATAATTTGACCTGGTTGGTCGGTGGAACTGTTTCGAGCCTCGAACACCATCGAGGCTTTACGCACGCGTTTGTCGGGGTTGGAGTCCTTGCAGCCGCGCTTACCGTGGCCCTCACTTTTCTTGACCGGAGGTTTCGTCTGCGCAGCGATCCCTTTCGCAGACCGGTGCGGCCGTTGAGAATCTTTTTGCTATCTTGTCTTGGGGGGCTGGGCCACACGTTCATGGATTTCACCAACGTGTACGGAATCCGTCCCTTCCTGCCGTTCAGCCGGCGGTGGTTTTATGGCGACCTGGTATTTATCGTGGATCCGTGGATATGGTTGATTCTCGGGTTCGGCGTCGTGTGGCTGACCACGACGGACGCCGCCCGATCAGCCCTTTGGGTTGTCGTGGGAATCATTGCTTCGCTTGTTGTTGCGCTAGTGCTTCGGGCGCCGGCCGAGCAGCTTGCGGTCATCCCCGGCACGGCGCGGGTGATCTGGTTCTGCGGACTTGCGTTGATATTAACCGGAGCAGTGTTTGGATGGAGACGAGCAGGCCCAAAGCTGGCGCGCTACTCGGTGTTCGTGCTCGCACTGTATTACTGCGGGATGTGGATGGCGCATCAGTCTGCGGTGAAGCAGGCTCAGACGTCGGCGCCTTTTGCAACCATGACATCGCTGGCCGTGTGGCCGACGCCGGCAAACCCGCTGCTGTGGCGGGCCGCTGCAACAACCGATAATTCGGTCTATATAAGCGACGTCAATCTTGCAACTAAGCAGTCCGAGTGGCGCGAGTTGAACAGGCTCGATCCGAAGTTCATCGAGCCGCTTCGGCAGTCTGCCGAAACCCGAACCTTCCTCGATTTCATGCGCTATGGGAGCGCAGATGTTGAGGAGGGGCAGGATGGCTACACGCTTTCTCTGCGCGATCTGCGATTCAACTTGCGGATGCGCGTCGAACTGGACAGCAATTTCGCTGTAAGATCGGCCGACGTGCGCTGGTTCTGACTGCCTTGAAGCGCGGGCCTCCTCCGCCACCACCGTTGAGTGCGCCCTTTGAAACGGCGAGGCAGTCAGGCAGATTACCAGGTTAGTATTGCTGCCCAGTTCCAACCGCCATAGAATGAGTTTACTGATGAAGCCGATAAGCCTTCGACCGGGCTACATACCCTACGCTCTGGCAGCCGCAATTTTGATCACCAGTGCGTCAGCGCTGGCTCGAGAGCAGAAACCCGGATGGGCGCTGGTCTTCCTCGGGCTGCTCGCGCCTGTGATTCTGGCAGCCGTATTCGACCGTGTGGAGTTCGACGGCGAACTCATTCGACACCGCGGGCCGCTTGCGTTCCTTCTGACTCATCTTTTCCGCATGCGCCGCGCGCTTGCGATCCCGGAGATCGAAACGATAACGACCGAGACGCTTCGGGTGAGCGTGGGGCGAGGTGACGCTCGGTTGACCTACCACACGCGGATCAGCGGTCCGCAAGTCGAACTGCTGGTGCGCTCGCACCGTTCGGCTTATGTGCCGTTCGTCAAGGCGCTCTTCCGCGCCGCGACTTCTCAAAAGCTCGACCCCCGGTCACTTGAGCTTCTCGAGTACCTTGAGACCGGCGCCGGGTTGAAGCGCGCGCCACTGACGACAAGCGACCTCGATCGAATGTCAGTGCAGCTGTTGCGGCGGCTCGGCAATTCGTTGCGGCTGGCGGGGCGGCTTGCGCAAGCGTCTAGTTATTTTCGCGTCGCTTACGAGAGGGAGCCGCGCAACCCGGGGCTGCTTTACGAAATGTCGGGGTTTTACTATTCATCGGCGGCCCGGGAAGATCCACGATTGCTGCAGCGATCAAACGCGTGTCTGCGGCTGGCTTCGCGGCTTGCTGGTAAGGAGCCCGCTCTGCTGGAGCGCATCGGCGAAGCATTCTTCGAGCGACTTGACAACAGACGGGCGACGGATTGTTTTCGGCGAGCGCTTGATCTGGATCCCGCGAGATTTCGGGCCAACGTCGGACTGGCCGAGATCGCGCTTCGAGACGGAAAGCTTGCACACGTGGCTCACTTCTACAATGCGGCCACCGCAAGCAACGATGCGGCGCTTGTCCGTTTGGCTGGTCGGGAGGCTCAGTACTACGAGCGGCTGCGGAGCGACGACGACTTTCTGGAAGGCGAGCTTTTGCGGATTCGCATCTCGAACCAGATCAGGTGGGCAAGAAGACTCTCTGCGCTAGCCTTCTTCTGCGCGTGGTTGACGGCGGGAATAGTAGGGCGATTCTATTCCCTGGCCGAGCACTTTGGCTGGGCGATGATGGCCGCGTCGGGGTTGTTGTGGTGCGCAGCGGGTCTTGCGATGCGCTACTTCCGCCGGCGCGTGGCTTGAGGGGGACTTATTACGATTAGTCCTTGATGGCTTTGTGAACTTCCTGTTCTTGTGTTTTAGCTTCGACCGGAAGCGTCAACCGAAACCGCGTACCGTGACCATCAGCAACCGGGCTTGTGAGTTCCACCGAGCCACCCAACTCAACGATGCGGCGTTGCACTATCGCAAGACCCAACCCGGTGCCGCGCGACTTGGTCGAATAGAATGGCTCGAAGACTCGTTGTTGCTCTTGCTCCGAGATCCCGGGGCCGGTGTCGGTCACAGCGAGAACGAGCTTAGACTCACCCGTCTCCCGCGAACCAGGCGCGCGATTCTTCTGAACATTCGATTCAATCTTGACCTCGCCACCACGCCCTGTCGCTTGGACCGCGTTGATGACCAGATTGCTCAACGCCTCACGAAGTGCGCCAGCCTGGCTCCCCTCCAGCATGACTGCACAAATTGATTCCATCTTCACATCAACGCCTCGCTCGTGAGCTTCGACGGCAGCCATAGCCACGCAACCGCTCACCAGGTCTGCCAGCGCAACTGGCTGTGAGTCGGCGTAGCTCGGGCGCGAGAACGCCAGCAACTGCGACACCGTGCGATTCAGCCGGTCGATCTCGTTTATGATCAACTCGAGGTCGCGGTCGTAATTCTTGAGCGAGTCTTCTTCGCGCATCACCTGCGCGATCGACTTGATCGACGATAGCGGGTTCTTTACTTCGTGCGCGATCTGCGCTGCCATTTGCCCGAGCGTCGCAAGCCGCTCGCGCGCCGCCAGCTCTCTTTCGAGCCGCACTTTTTCTTCTACAAGCCGGAGCCCCTCGACCGCACCCGCAACCTGGCCTGCGAGCACGTCCAGCACGGCCCGCTTCTCGGATGTCAGCGCATTCGGCTCGGCCCAAATCAGCATCACTCCTATCAGCTCGCCTTCGCGGCGCAGCGCATACGCGCTAGTAGCTCCGAGCGCAAACAGGTCGTCGCCGGTCTCGATCACTTCGGCGTTCCACTCGATCATCTTCTCCGCAAGGCCTCGCTCGGGGCTGCCAGTCGCTATCGACTCGACTGTAAGAACTCGCACGCAGCTCAACTCAAGCCCGCGCCGAATTGTGTCTTCGATGTAACGCACGAGCGCTTCAAGTTCGCCAAAGCCTTCAGCGCTGGTCGATACCTGGCGCACCACGTCTCGATACAATCCGATTTCGCGAGTAAACAGCCGGTGAACCATCCCCTCTATCACCCGCACAAGCGGGCTGGCAAGCGCGACCATGCCGAGAATCAAGATGACCTCGACCACTCCCCCAGTCTTGATGTGAAGGCTATCAACCAGAAATTGATCCAACCGCCGCACGCCGTACGTGTACACGGCGATGAACACCAATGCGAACACGGCGTAGACAAGGCTGTCCTTCACGGCTACGTCAACGAGTTTGTAGCGATAGACGTGATACGCGACGAAGAAGATCGGCAACAGCGACGAAAGAATGAACGCTACCCAGGCCGGATCACTCGGGCCCGATCGCAAAACGGCGATGACGATAAACTCAAACACGGCGTTCAACACAAGCAGCACCGCCAGCCGCCTGAAGAACTCGCGCTCCCTCGAGGCACGCGGATCGATCAGGTCCTTCATTCGCCAGTCCAGCCAGGCCGACGACCACAGCATTAACACATACCAGATCGAATACGGGATCAGCAGCATGCGCAGCTTGATCAAGTACGACTCGTAGCTCCCTGTGTTGACCCGGTAAATCGCATACGGCATGAATAGCATAGGCAGGTAGAGCAGAGCTCCGATTCGCGCGACGGCTCTTTGTGCCAGCTTGCGATAGCCGTCGAGCGAGGCCCACACAGCGACGTGCGCATGAAGCAAAGCCGCGGGGAGCAGAGCTACCCCGGTCATCGCTAGCGTGTCCCAGGCTCGCAACAGAAACATCAGCCGATCCGGGCCAAGTATCAACTCGTGAAAGGTGATAAAGAGGTTGCCGAGGAACCAGACTCCCAGGCAGAGATTCAAGACGGTGATAACGCGAACCGGTTGAGTGAGATTACGCCGCGAGCCAAGCCTCCGGCTCCAGATCAACCACGCGATGTAGAGATGAAGCGTCGCTCCGGTGGCGAAGCCGACGAGCTTGAGGATTTGCAGTGGCGACATTGATTCAGAGATAAGAAACCGCAGATGAAACGCTGGCTGGCATTAGCCTCATCTGTCACACAGCGGGCGAACTAAACTAACTGCGGAAGTCCCGCGCGGTTTTATCCTTATGCATCGCGAAGCGCTGTGCGTCCCTGCTCGCGTAAGCCGCCACTGCGTTGTCTGCTGCCGCGTGAGTCCTGAGCCGCTCGACTACTTCGCCCAATCGGCCGGCCGGGATGGCGCAGCTCATCTCGTTGTTTGACATGCCCGTCCGCACCCGGCTCAGCATGCAGCCGACGCTAGTGGCGATTTCGTTTTGTTCTTTGGCGATCGGGATGATGTGACACTGCGGCTTGCCCTCGAACCGAAGCTCGGGCAAGGCGTCTGAAAGCATCATCGCCTGCTTCGGGTTCAATCGAAGGAAGACGACATCGGGATCAATCGGGGTCTCAGCAAGAGGGCCGTAGGTGATGAACCTCGGACGCTTCCCGACGGTTGGAATCTGCGGCACAACGTCCATAGTTACCCAGCCGGATTCGAGCAGTGCGGCGACATCGGAGTTTCCGGCGATTTCTTCCAGGGTCTTCAACCCATGTGTCAAGCTTCCAACGCTGCAGTTGCCGTGATCCGCTGGCTCGGTCGTGAAGGTGCGCGCGACGCCCTCGATCCAGAACACACAACCAGCAGGCACGCGGCCAGTGCGACCGTCAGCGGTGGGCTCCGGCATTGGCGAATCAAACGCGTTGACACCGACGGGGGCCTCGTCCGAGAAAGTAATCGCCAGAGGCGAGGATTGAAGGTTAAGTAGCAGATCGAGTTCGACTGATAATGCTGTCCAGTTCATCCGCAAATGTCCTCCCACGAGTCAGTCAGGCTTGAATCTGACACCCGCCTACTCTCTGCGAAGAGATGGCAGCTTGATACTCGCTCACCACGCAATCGCGTAACGGCCGCGGCGCGGATCGGCTCCTGCTTCGATCGCGCCCGAGTCTTGCCGGACCTTTATCACCGTCGGCGCTGAGGGGTTTCCCCAGGCCGTGTGCATTTCGATCTTGTGCCCGCGACTTCGCAAGTCAGCGGCAGCCTGCTTGTCGATTCGGTCCTCAAGGTTAAGCACCCCCGGATTGAAGCGATGATCGTCAAACGACGAAATCAGATGCAGCGTCTGAAACCGCGGAGCCTCAACCGCTTCCTGGACATTCATCCCGAACTCGACGATGTTGAGCAGGACTTGAATCAGTGATTGGTCCTGGTTGTCTCCTCCGGGCGTTGACAGCGCCATCAGGGGTTTGCCGTCCTTCATCACCAGCGTCGGCGTCAGTGTAATTCGCGGGCGCTTGCCGGGTTGCAACACGTTCGGGTGCCCTTTTTCGAGAAGGAACGACTGCATACGCTGGCCGAGCATCACACCGGTGTCGCCCGCCACCACCGTTGGCAGCCACGCGCCCGAGGGCGTCGCGCTGAACACGTTGCCGTCCTTATCGATCACGTTCACACAAGTCGTATCGTTTGCCCGGTCAGCTTCCGGTACACGCGACTCGCCAATCGACGCCGGCTGCACCCTGTTATCCAATAACGGCCTCTTATTGACCGGATCGCCCGGGCGCTGTTCGAGCGATGCGCTCTTATCGTCTATCAAGGTCCTTCGCAGCGCCGCGTACTCCTTCGACAGGAGCTCGGCGCCCGGCACTCGCACGAAGTCCGGGTCACCGTAGTACCGGTCGCGATCGGCAAACCCGAGCTTCATCGCTTCCGTTAGCGTGTGAATATAGCCCGCCGAGTTGTGCCCCATCGCCTTAAGGTCGTAGCCTTCGAGCAGGTTGAGAATCTCGAGCATCGCCGGTCCGGCCGCCCAGAAGCCCGTCTTATAAACGTCGTAGCCGCGATAGCTCGTCTTCACCGGCTCTTCGACTTTCGCGTGAAATGCTGCAAAGTCCGCGGCTCGCAACAGCCCACCGTTTGCTTCCGAGAAATCCGAAATGCGTTTTGCAATAGAGCCCTTGTAGAAATAATCTCGCGCGGCCTTCAACGCTGCCTGACGCCCGCGTGACGCAGATGCGCGCTCGGCCTTCACGATTTCGCGCAGGGTGCGGGCAAGGTCGGTCTGCGAAAATATCTCGCCGGGCTTGGGCACTCGCCTGTTAGGAAGAAACAACTCCGCGCTAGTGGGCCACGCCTCGAAGGTTTTTCGAGTTCTCTCGATGTAGGTCACTCGCAGTTCGTCGATAGGAAATCCGTCGGCCAGTTCGATCGCCGGCTGCATTACTGCCGCAAGCGACCTTGTGCCGAAGCGGTCGAGCGCCGTCACTACGGCGTCAAGCACAGCAGGCACCGTTCCAGGAAGGATGCCCGACGACGGAATGGCACCATTCCTGGCGGGGTCAAGGAAGAACTCGCGGGTCGCGAGCCGCGGAGCGACGCCCTGACCGTTGATGACGGTGGGAACGCCTTTTGCGGTCTTTATGATGATCGGGACTTCGCCGCCGAATGAGAAGTGCGAGAACTCGATCACCGACGCCGCCAGTACCGCCGCGCAGCCAGCGTCCACTGCGTTGCCCCCTTGCTGAAGCAGTCGCATTCCTGCTTCGGCCGACAGCGGATGACCAGCCGCGACCGCGCCACGCCCCCCGCGCACAACCGGGCGAAACGTGTCAGCTTGTGGGGCGACGGCGGTCAAGAGTGCGCTGAGTACCAATACCAAGCAGAGCGAGCACACGAACTTCTTCATCTTCATTCTCCTGTGGAGCGGTGTGTACTGGGAAGTTTCCGGCGCCGGCTCGCAGGTTGTCAACGCGAGTTATGAGAAGGACCTATGGAGGAAACGATAATCAGTGTGTCTCAGATGGGACGAGTCAGCCGTACGATTGGCACGTCGCGGGACTCAAGCGATCGCGTCGTCGAGGATTTGTTTTGCTATTCGCTCGCGGTCGTCGCGGCGACGCACCTTGCGGCGGCGGTCGGTTCCTTCGTTGTCGATCCAGGTGACTCCGTCGATCACAATGAGGGTGTCGGCGGTGTATCGAATTGATCGCCGCCGTTCTTCTTTCCGGCGGTCAATTTTGCTGCGTCTTTCGACGCCGTTCCCAAGAAGCATTGGTTCCTCGCTGAGTCCGGCTGGCTGAATTTGGCGCCGGGCGAGTGTCTCACTATCTTCGGGGAGACTGCTCGCAGAATGCTAGGCTGCGTTGAGCGGCCTGGTGACCGGAGCGCGGTACGCCTGATCGGTTACGGCCATCCTGCTATCGAAGTCCTTGTGGTCGATCGACGCAAGCGCGGCTTCTTCCTCGCAAACGAACAGTCGCTCTCTGATGGAGCTAGCCTCGCTCTTCAGCGATTCGATGCGGTCCACGAGCGAGTCGCGATCTGATCGCAGTGACTCAATTTTGAGAAGTAGTCGGTTGATTTCTGTCTCGCGCTCCGCTACCTCTCTAGTTAAGAGGCTTTCTTCCTCTTCGAAACCAGCCGCGCGGCGTGCGAGTCCCGCGGCCTGGTCTTCCAGTCCTTCGGCCATCTGGTCGAGCATCCAAATTCTCAGGCGAGGATTCTGAGTCTCGCCTTCGGTTTCCTGCACCTCATCAAGGATCGTCATATCGCACCTTTCTTAGTTCTCGAGGGTTCGCGCGCCTGAATTCGAAGGCAATTCCCGCCTCGGAGTGCTACTCTGAAATCCAACGGCCGAGGTTGAACCGGCGCCCGAGCTAACTAACAAATCTCCGAACTGCGCACCGCAAACCGCCGGTAATCTTGTCATTGCCTCCGCTTTTACGAGCGCTCAAGTACCCATCAACGGCCGTGCCGCGCGCAAAGCTCCTTCGAACTTTGGCTAAGGATCGCTTCTGGGTGAGTTAGGCTCAGGCGGGTGGGTTTGATTTACCAGAGCTCGGATAAGAAGCGGTCAAACTGGAACCGCAGCCATTAATGATCATTCACTCTGACCGCTTGATCGGGATCGCAGTCCGAGTTAGCGTTTCTCGACCGATGGGAGACGCATCGGATTTTGGACTTAGGCGGACGGAATACTCGATCGTCCGATGACTGTAAGGGGTCCGCACCTGGGTTTAGTTTTCTCTCCGCAGCCTGGTCCAGAAGTCGCCAGTCTCGTACGAGCGATCCACCCCTTCGTAGCGGGCCCTTATGTCGGCCTCCTCCAGCACGTGACCCTGAAGCCAGATGTTCGCGGTGAGTACAGCGCCGATCTTGAGTTGCCCGGTTAGCGCGTCGCGGCTGGCCAGCACTTCGACTCTGAGTTCGCCAGCATCAATGTAGATCCAGACAAGCGCCGCCGCGGTCGCCGGGTTTTGCAGATCGCGCCAGGCCAGCACTCGCCCGCTGACAATGTAGTCGTTCTCGCAAGCCTGCTCGGCGAACTCCGCAACTCGCTCGGCAGGCTCAAATCGTGGCGCGGCTTCCGCCTCCCGCTTCGACCCCGGCTGATGCAGGCGCGCGTTATAAGCGATTCCAGCGAGTGCCACGTGCAGGTGTGGTTCGCGAAACACGCTTTGATGAAGCTCTGTCATATTCTGCAGTTCGAAGGTGATCTCCGAGCCGCCTCGTAGCGTTCCGCGCACGACCGCCTCCCCATCTTCCTGGTATTCGGTCAGCTCCCACGGCCCGACAACACGGACGTAGCGGCTTCGAAACGCGGGGCGGCAATCAGCGTAATACACTTCGGCGCCGTGCTCGTATAGGACCGACCAGACTTCGAGTCCGTCGCTCAGCTTCCAGCAGCGGCCGTCCAGCGCGGCGTCTCCGCGCTCGACGCGGCTTCGCTGACCGTTGAACTCGACGTCCTCGACCAGCAGATTGTACGAATCTTCGTCGGTGATCTCGAACCCGACGGCCTCGAACAACTCGGCCATCATCGCGCCACTTTGCGCTTCGCGGTCGGGTGTCTGTTCTAGGGCTGGTTTGGTCATTGACGCAGTTCTTTGCAAGTTACTGTTTCTTAGTCTCCTCGCCTATTTCTATGTTGAGCGTGTACTCGCGGCCATCGCGAAGTATCTGAATCGCGACTTTCGCGCCTGGGACTTTGCTCGCAACAATGCGATTGAACTGAACGTAGGAAGTGATCTGCTGTCCGTCGATGGATGTGATCAAATCGTCCTTTCTTACGCCAGCGCGCGCCGCCGGCGTTCCGCGCTCGGCGCGAACTACCAGCACGCCTTTGGAATCGGACGGCAGCTTGTACAGGCCGCGGAGATCGGCGTCAACGTCACGAGTCTCGACGCCGAGATAGCCGCGCGTTACGCGGCCACGGTTGATGAGTTGCGGGAGTATCACCTTGAGCGTGTTGACCGGGATCGAAAAGCTCAAGCCTTGCGAGCGTTCGAGCACAAGCGTGTTAATGCCGACGATCTTTCCCTGCGCGTTTACCAGCGGGCCTCCGGAGTTCCCGGGATTGATCGCCGCGTCGGTTTGCAGAAAGTCATCGAACTGGCCGCCGAATCCCGTTCGCCCCTTCGCACTGACGATTCCTAGTGTGACTGTGTGATCCAGCCCGAGCGGGTTTCCGATGGCTATTACCCAATCGCCGACGCGCAGCGCGTCGCTGTCGCCGATCTCGGCGACTGGTAGCGCGGGCCCGGTGGGCACGATCTCGAGCAGCGCGATATCTGTTGCTTCGTCATAGCCCTTGATCGAAGCGGGAAACTGGCGCCCATCGTGCAGCGTGACCGTCACACTGTTCACCAGCTTGGGTGGCGCGGTTTGATCGCCCGCTCGCGGCACGCGGCCTCGGCGCGGCTCCGAGTTCGAGATCAAGTGAAAGTTAGTTGCGATCAAGCCGCGTTGGTCGACGATGAAGCCGCTGCCCAGGTTCTCCCCGCCTTCGGATACCGATCGGACATTGACCACGACCTGGTTGACTCGCTCGGCGATATCCGGAACGTCGAGAAGCACGGTCTTGCCTTGCCGAACGATTACCTCTGCGGGCTGACCCGGCGACGCGGCCACAGTCTGACCTCGCTCCTCGGTATGCCAAACCCTCGACGTGGATACCGAACCGGGCCCTGCCGTTGCGTGCACGAACACCAACGACAGCAACAAGACCGGAGCCGGTATCAAACTTCTGAGCTTATTCATTGCGTTGACCCGAGGGTGTTATTTCATCCTGCTGATCGCGGGCGGGAGCGCGGGATCGCGTACCTCGAATGTTGCGCGCAGGTCCGAAGTGTGGACGATTGCCCGAGCGGACCATCTCAGCAAACAGGTCCACGTCATAGTCACACTCGCGCGACATCTCTTCGCGTATTGTGTGAAGCTCTTCAAGGAATCTCGGCTTGCGATACATAACTCAGTCGTCAGAAGTCAGGAGTCAGTGGTCAGAAAGGCGCAAGCAATAGGGATCCCTGCTCCTGACTTCTGACCTTAAAACTCCGCGCTGATCAAAAACTCGGGCGTCACGATCATCGGCACGAAGAAGCCTCCAACCGTGTTCACCAATTGCACGCGAGACTGCCGGTGAAAACTGGCGATGTACCCGAAATCCCAGGTGACCAACAAGTCGGCCTTGTTCACCGAAGCGATCGCAACGTGCAACGCATCGGCGATGTACTTGCGGTGAAATATCCCGCGCGATATGTATCCTTCCGCCAGTATCGCCGCCTCTTCGCTGATTTCGTATTGGGGAACGTTGCGTATCAAGTTCAGATACGCAGACCGACGCGGTTCGACGCTTCGCTCCAGCTCACGAACCACCAGCGGCGAAACGTACGGCGTATAGTCGCGAAGCTCGTGCTCCCACCACCTGATCGTCAAGTCTCGGCGGAACGAGTCGTCGTTATCCAGGTACGCGCCGATCACTGAAGTCTCGAGGTAAAGGTTCTTCTTCATAAGGCCGCTGTCATTCTATCACAGGGGAATGCCTCGGAAGACAAAGGCGAGTGGGCGGGCAGCGGGCGCACCCAGAAGAAAAGTGCGACTATTTGCGCACCACGAGCCGCACCGCATCCAGGGCGGCCTACGGTTTCGCGGGAATGGTGTGGGGTTGGAAGGAGAGCTGCGCGCGGCTGAAATCAATGGTCACCCGGAAATGGCGAAGGAAGTCTCCGCCAAGTATGCCGCTCTGCTCGAACCCGGAGGTCTCGTTGATCGCGTTGAAATCCATTACCAGCGCGCGCAGATTGTTTTGCTGAAGATCTGCTACCTTGCAGTTGCGTATAAACAGCATCTGGACGTTTTCGGCAATCCCCGCCGCGCCAACCACACTCGTAGTCTGGCCCTGGATAATGCGATCGTGCATCTTGAGCCGCTCGACCGCCGCGGCCGAAACCACCGAAGAACTCGCGCCTGAATCGAGTATCGCGTTGATGATGTTTTTGTCGTCGAACTGGGTCTCGACGCTGATGAGTCCGTTCTGAGTCGTGCGAAATGGCACAACCGTCGCGCCCGGCAACAACTCTGCTAGCGCTGGCTTGTTGTCCCTTCGCTCGAGCCGTATTCGGTGTTCTTTGTAGTCGAGTTGCGTTAGAAAGTGCGAAAGCACCGATAATCCGATGAACCCATCCGCGCGTTCCTCGATCGGCCTTTGGTCGGCGTTGTGAAATGCACGCACGAAGCAGGGCACCATCCTGATTTTCACTTCGCCGAGCTGAAGCTGTTTCACTAGCCCGTAAACGATCGGGAACTTGCCGTCACCGCCAAGGCCCTGAGAATTCCCTCCTCGCGCCAGTTCCGAAACACCTAACCGCTTGGCCGACTGCTTGGATAAGACGGTAAAGCCTGAGCCCGTGTCGATCACGAAAGTCGCCTTGCGGCCATTCACTGTCAAACTAATATAGGGCCGCCGGTCGCTTCCGAGCAGAAATGGAACATCGGTCGTGCCTGGGCCGACTATCTGATGCACTTGCACGCCGACCAATTTGCGATAGAACGAGATCAACCCTCGAATCCTATCGCGCCGCTCGCGGTCGGTTATCGGAGAGACGTCCAGAAAGAGTTCGTAAGCGTCCGCAGCCTCCTTGAAGTCTTCGACGCGTGACGAGGCGCGCGCGTATATGAGAATGAAATCGGGCTCGGCAGGATCGAGATTGTGGGCATAGAGGGCCTTTTGACGTGACTCCTTGAGCCGCCCCTCGTAGTAGTCAACCTCTGCCGCGCCCCCATACGCCAGCGCGTCTTTCGGATCAAGGTTTAAAGCCTGCTGAAGCTGACCCGCCGCCGCACCGACAAAACCCGAACGCAACAGCGAGGTCCCAGCAAGCGCGTGCGCGCGCGCGTTGGCCTTATTGAGCTTGAGAACTTCGACGGCTTCCTCGAGACATAGTACGTAATCTCCCGCCTTCAAGTAGGCAAAGGAAGCCCCCAGCCGTGCTTGAACGTCAACGGCGTTCTTGTCGATGATCTCGCGATAAAGCTTTAGCGCCTTTTCGTAGTGGCCCTTTCGAACCTGTTTACGGCCTTCTCGTAGAAGCTTGTCGCGGGCGGAATCTCGTAGCTCTTCTTCGAAGAACGCCGACGCCAGCGGAGTGAATCCCGGCAACGTTGTAAGCGCGACAAGCGCGCTGCACAGGACGGCAACCCTTATGATCTGCAGCGATCCTGGTGAGCTCTTAGTACGGTCGACCTTCATTTCAGAATCTCCCCGGTCTTGGTGTACCACAAGAGCAAGTCCATCTCGTCGAAATCGATTCCTATGGCCTCGGAAAACCGCTTTACCCGATCTTCAATCGCAACATAGACTTTTTTCGTCGCGGGTGGCCTGGGGCTGTCGATCACCCCCAACTCGGTCAGCCGCGCCAGCAGGTGCTTGTCCAAAATCGCGTACCCGCGATAGCCGACGTTGCGGAGGAAATGGCTCGATTCCTTGTACCCCAACCCGCGTACGTTGCGATTTGCCGCAAAAAAGTCCCGGCGCTCCTCGGGGCTGCTGAAGCTCCGAAGCTTCTCTCTAAGCTGAAGCCCGCAGTTTGCGCGAAGGTACTCGCGAGTCTCGAAAACGTAAGCACCTCGCGCGTTCGGGAAGCGGTGTCTTCCCCCAAGCGCCTCCTGGATGTGCCGCTTCGAGCCGCTCATCAACACTGGCCGCACGCTCTCGACCGATCGCAAGCCCATTCGAGCGCTGGCACCGGCGGTGAAGATGCAGAATGTCAATTCTTCAAACAGCTTGTCGTGCGAGGCGGTGCGCCCGACATGGGCGAACTCGGACATCCTGGCTCGGATTTCTCGGCGCTTCTGGTGGTAGACGCTTTTCAGCTCTTCGACATTCAAGCCGGTTGTCCTCGCGGCCTGCACTCCTGAGGATTCTATGGTCGCACCTAATGAATGTCAATCGCGGACAATTTTGCGTGCAAAGTTGACAATCATTCAATCGCCACGACCCTTCGTCCGCGCGGTGCTCATTAGGACAGCCGGGCCAAAAAGACCCCCGATTGACCCGAGCCCGGGCCAGCCGTTATAACTCCAGAGAAACCATGGCGGCTACTTCGACACCAACTGCAAGGCGGACCAGCGGCCCAGCGAACGAGAACCCTCCGGGCCACGCCGGGTTCATTGATTACGCTGGTGTGGCGCTCGATTCTTTGCGCGCCAATAAGCTGCGCTCGTTTCTGACCTTGCTCGGCATCATCATCGGAATCACCTCAATCATTTCGGTCATCTCGATCATTCAAGGGCTCGACCACTACTGGAAAGCCAAGGTCTCGAACTTCGGTCCGAATACTTTCGTGATAACCCAATTCCCGATCACCACTAATATAGATCAGCTCTATGAGATGATCCGACGCAACGCCGAGATCCGCGACGACGTCGCCGATGCCATTCGGCGAGGGTGCACCGCATGCGAAGCGGTCGGCGTTGAGACCCACAAGCAAGCGCGGGTAAGACACGGCCGGCAATCCCTTGAAAGCATCGACATGGCGGGCATGACCCCGAACATCCTCGACATCGAACCCTTCGATGTCGCGATCGGCCGCACTATCCAGGACTGGGAGCAAGAGCATTCGCGCTTCGTCACGTTTGTCGGGTGGGAGATTGCCGACAAGATCTTCCCGGGGACCGACCCGCTTGGAAAGACAATTCAGATCGACGATCATCAGTATGCGATTGTCGGGGTGGCCGAAAAGAAGGGGACCGTGTTCGGTTTTTCGCGCGACAACTTCGTCAAGGTCCCGCTTTCGACCTTTCAGAAGATCTACGGATCGCGCAGGTCCGTTAATATCTCGATCAAAGCGCGCGAGGGCCAGATGCAGCAGGCAGAGGACCAGGCGCGGCTCATTACTCGGACTAAGCACAACCTGGATTATCACGAAACTGATGACTTTGGCTTGATTACCTCCGCAGGCGTGAACGACTTGTTCAACAATTTGACCAGCGTGATCTTTTCGGTCTCGTTGTTCGTAGTCGGCATATCGCTTGTGGTCGGCGGCATCGTGATCATGAACATAATGCTGGTTTCGGTCGTCGAGCGCACAAAAGAGATCGGCATTCGAAAAGCCGTGGGCGCCAGACAACAGGATGTCGTGAATCAATTCCTCGTCGAATCGGTCGTGTTGTGCTGCTCCGGCGGGTTGGGCGGGGTCGTGTTTGCCTGGTGCATATCGTGGACGATTGCCCGGTTCACTCCATTGCCGTCGGCGTTCCCGCTCTGGGCGCCGCTGGTTGCAATCACCCTTTCAACGATCATTGGAGTTTTTTTCGGGATCTATCCAGCCAGGCGCGCGGGGAGGCTGGATCCGATCGAGGCGTTGCGGGCTGAATAGCGTGGCTGGTCATCAGCGGTCGGCAGCCTTTGAGAGCTGTCAATGAATCTATCCGGAATTAGAGAGAACACTACGCTGGCGATCGAAACGCTGGTCGCGCACAAGTTCCGCGCCGGGCTCACCATCCTGGGTGTGTTTATCGGAGTGCTGGTTATCGTAGCGATGGCAGCGGTGCTGAACGGGTTTCGCCAGTCGGTGTTGGACAACGCCGAAAGCTTTGGCACTCGTAACGTCTACATTTGGCGCTACCCGTTCATCATGACCAGCAAGCCATCCGCCGAAATCCTCAATCGCAAACCGCTCTCGCTCGAAGACTCTCAGGCGATCGAGCGCGAAGTTCCGGCCGCCGAACACGTCTACGCGGGCATCGTTTACGACATACCGATGCCAGGCGAAGTGCCGCTTGTGCCGCCCGAAGTTCGCTACCGAGACCGCTCGATGATACGCAGCCAACTGATCGGCAACTACCCGGTGGCTGAGCTGGTGATGAATGTGCCGTTATCCGAAGGGCGCTACTTTAACGATGCCGAGAATCGGCACCGGGCTTATGTTTGCGTCCTTGCGTTCAACGTCGTAGAAGCGCTCTTCCCCGCCGAAGACCCGATCGGCAAGACGATCAACATCGGAGGCCAGGACTTTACCGTAGTAGGCACCGTCAAGAAGCAGAAAGCCGGCCCGTTCGGCTCGGAGAACCAGGAAGACAATGACGTGTTCATCCCGTACTGGACCTTCCACAAAATGTTCCCTTCCAAGGACGATCATTTCATCATCGTCCGAATGCGCGAAGGCCAGATGAAGGAGGGCATCGACGGGATCGAACAGGTGCTTCGCAGACGACGCAACGTGCCGCTCGATAAAGACAACAATTTCGAGATAGGAACACCCGATTCTTTTATTGCGACGTTCGACGATATCGTGGGCGCCGTCTTTGGCGTGATGCTGATCATCTCTTCGATCGCGTTTATGGTCGGAGGTGTGGGGGTGATGAATATAATGCTGGTCGCCGTGACCGAACGAACGCGAGAAATAGGAATCCGAAAGGCGCTGGGCGCGCGGCGGGCCGACATCATCTGGCAGTTTCTGACCGAAGCAGTGACGCTCACTGGAATGGGCGGGGTAGCCGGATTGCTGTTCGGGTGGCTGCTCGCGTGGGCGGTCTCGGCGTTGGTGCCTGCGCTGATGATGAAGATACCGTTGTGGGCGGCGGCATTCGGGTTCTTCGGATCGGTGACGGTGGGAATCGTCTTCGGGCTGTGGCCGGCCATGAAAGCAGCGAGCCTCGATCCTATCACGGCGCTGCGTCACGAATAGTTCAGGGAGCTCGGTTCATCTTCCGAGTTACACCGGTTCAACCCGAAACAGTAAACCCGAAACCGGTTTTCAGTAGTTCGGAAACGCGTAAGACTCGTACATGTCGGCGCGTTCCTTCTCCTCTTCAACCTTCATCGTGATGCAGTCGCGCATCGAAACCATTCCCAGAAAGGTTCCAGCCTCGTCCTCGACCACTAGGTGATACACGCCCTTATCGTGCATCATCCTCATCGCCGCGCCGCACTCGATCTTGGGCGAAACCTTGATCGGATTCTCGCTGGCGATTGACTGGACCATCACCTCGGCCGGCCGGTAGTTCTCCGCAACGACCTTGTCGGATATATCGCTTTGGGAAACCACGCCCACAATCTTGCCCGAGACGTTGCGCACGCCGGCCGCGCGGATGCCGCGGTCCTTCAAGTAGCGCGCCGCCTCCGCCACCGTGGTCTGGTTCGATAGGCTATAGACTTCTTTCCGGTTGTTGATGATGTCTTGAACGGTCTTTGGCATGGCACACCTCTTTGTTCCGATAAGACTACTTCGTCGATGTCTGCCCGGCGCGCATCTCCGCTACGAGGTTCGAAGCTTTGAGCAAGCTATCAAACGTACCGGCGTCCGTCCACCAGCCCTCTATCACATCCCAGCTCAAGTCGCCGGCCTCGATGTAGACGTTGTTCACGTCGGTGATCTCGAGCTCGCCGCGCCCGCTGGGCTTGAGCGTCTTGATGATATCGAAGACGCGGTTGTCGTACATGTACACACCGATGACCGCATAGCTCGATTTCGGGTCCGATGGCTTCTCTTCGATTCGGGTGATGACGCCGTCCTCGATGACCGGCACTCCGAAACGCTCGGGATCGCTGACCTGGCTTAGAAGGATCTTCGCTCCCGAGCCTTGATGCCGGAATTTCCTGGCGAACGACGCTATGCTCTTCTGAAGAATGTTGTCCCCCAACACAACGCAAATCGGGCTCTTCTCGGCGAAGTCCTCGGCCAGTCCCAGCGCCGCCGCGATTCCGCCCTCGCCTTCCTGATAGGCGTAATGAATGCGGCTCAATCCGAACTCCGCTCCATTGCGAAGAAGCTTCAGAAAGTCACCGGCGCTATTGCCTCCGGTCACCACCAGTATGTCTTTGATGCCCGCTTCGACCAGCGTCTGAATCGGGTAGTAAATCATCGGCTGGTCGAAGACCGGCAGCAGATGCTTGTTCGTGATTCGCGTGAGCGGCGAGAGCCGCGAGCCGAGCCCTCCGGCTAAAACGATCCCTTTCATTCGTCATCCTCTCGATCAAGGTTCGAGCTTTCCGCAATCATATTAGAGCGGCGGATTAACGGCAACGAAATCGCGAGCGCCGTTGCTTGCCTCTCTTATCGGCTGTGATAAACTCACCGTCCGCGATCGCTAGCCGCGATAGCAAACCCTCGGAGGCATGATGAAACCAACCCCCATCCTCTCTTTCTTCGCTCTCTGCTTACTTGCCCCGACCGCGCTCGATGTCAGCGCGCAGCAAGGTGACAGAGGCAAACCCGCCACGCACCGGCTGGCGCCAACACCGAAGACCGTTGCAT
>JBASRN010000193.1:0-8511 GCA_049273855.1 Blastocatellia bacterium | reverse complement strand
CAAAAACGAAGATTGGATTCTGAAGGACGTGTCTTTCACTGCCGAGCCCGGCGAGCGTGTCGCTTTCGTAGGCCACACCGGCGCGGGCAAGACTACGATCACCAATCTGCTGCTGCGATTCTACGATGTGCAACGCGGGCAAATAATGCTGGACGGCATAGACATTCGCGAGATGGACCTCCAGGAGCTGCGCGCGAACTTTAGCATTGTGCTTCAGGACGTGTTTCTCTTTTCGGGTGATATAGCCTCGAACATCCGGCTTGGCAACCAGGCGATAACCGATGAGCGGTTGCGCGCGGCGGCTCGCGACGTCCACGTGGACGACTTTGTCGGCAAGCTGCCCGAAGGCTACAAGGCTGAGCTTCGCGAGCGCGGCTCGGGATTGTCGGTAGGTCAAAAGCAGCTCATCAGTTTCGCGCGCGCGCTTGCGTTTGATCCGCGCGTGCTGATCCTGGACGAGGCTACAAGTTCGATCGATACCGAGACCGAGTTGTTGATCCGCGATGCGGTCGAGCGCTTGATGGAGGGCCGAACTTCGATCGTGATCGCGCACCGGCTGTCAACGATTCAATCGGTGGACAAGATCATCGTTATGCACAAGGGTGAGATTCGCGAAGTCGGAAATCACCAGGACCTGCTCGCCCAACACGGACTCTATTGGCGGCTCTACCAGTTGCAGTTCTACCAGGAGTACAAGCGCGGGTTGGCCGAGAGCGTGGCGGACGATTAAGACAGTGATGAAGGACAACCTGATGCCCAAGCTGTCGGCAGAAGAGCTTGACCAGCTTCTTCAATCGCAGTTCGCTCACTTCCAAGATTCGCGATTTCGCGTCGAAGCAGTGGGCGCGATGACCGCGAGAGTCAGATTGCCTTATCACGACCGGCACCTGCGGCCTGGAGATACGATCTCGGGTCCGTCGCTTATGACGCTTGCGGACACAGCGATGTACATAGCAGTGCTCGCGATGATCGGGCCAGTGCTGTTAGCAGTCACGACAAACCTCAACATTAATTTCCTTCGAAAGCCCGCAAGAGCCGATGTAATCGCCGAGTGCCACATCTTGAAGCTCGGCGCTCGGCTGGCCGTCGGGGAAGTGACGATGTACTCGGAAGGCGACGCCTCTCCGGTCGCCCATGCAACGGTAACCTATTCGATCCCACCGAGGACCTAGGAAGGCTCACTTCCGAAACCTGCTGATCTCGAGCGAACGTCCATCGGTCTCCACCGTTACCGTTCCGTCGCGGCCAGTCTGAAACACCCTGACTCCACGCTCCACATACCGATTCACAACCACGGGATGAGGATGACCGAAGCGGCTTCGCTCGCCGACCGAGATCACTGCGCATCGTGGCTGAACCGAGTCGATGAATGCCTCAGACGAAGAAGTCTTCGAGCCGTGATGCGGAACCTTCAACACTTCAGCCCTAAGGTTCACACCGGATTCAACCAACTCGTTTTCTGCTGCTTGTTCGATGTCTCCGGTCAGCAGCACCGCGATCGAACCGTATACCAGCCGCAACACCACCGAGTCGTTGTTGCCCGAAGTCACCGGCGTCTGACTGGGACGGGGCGGCCACAGCACTTCTACTCTAACGCCATCAACCTCGAAGCGGTCGCCGGCGTTGACGGTCGCCAAAGACACGCTGCGTTGCTCGACGGTTCTAATAAACCGCGCAAACTCGAGGTCCGACTCCGGGACGCGGCCCACGATTGTCTGGCCGACATGGAAGTTCCTGACTACATCGGAGGCTCCGTCGATGTGGTCGGCGTCGGCGTGGGTCGCCAGCACGTAATCGACGCGCGTGCGCCCGAGCGCCCAGATGAAACGCGACACCACCGCCTCGCCCACCGAGAATCCACCTTCGGTGAACTCCGCTTCCATACCTTCCCTGTCAGATTCGGGCCTGTTGAATCGTAACTCGCCGCCGCCGTCAACAAGCATGGTCGCGCCGTTCGGGAACACCACAAGTGCAGAATCGCCCTGACCTACGTCGAGGAAATGAATGGCCAGCTTGCCGGTTGGCGCGCCGGGTGCGGGCTGCACTACTGCGACGGAAGAAACCACCAGCAGCAGAACACAGAGCAAAGCGAAGACGCGACGCCGCACGGATGAGGCAAGCTTCGCGTTCGGCGGCGCGCGCTTCGGGAGACGTTTCACCTCGCCACCGGGTGGAATACGATCATCAGATGAGGGGGTGTCGGCACGCGCCAAACGCTTCGCCGAGGGTGCTGATGGATCCACGGGAAGACAACGATCAACCGGCCGCCAGCGATCTATCAGCACCGCCAGCATCCCAAGCGGCAGAAAATAGAGCACGTAGACAACCGACTGCCAGCCTTCGTAGTGCGCGACTCGAAGCGTCGCGCCGGGGAAGGTGGTGAATGGCACAACCGAGTTAACCAGCAGAAAGTGCGCGGCGGTCACGATCAAGCCCAGCTTCGCCGCAACCCAGGCGCTGATCGCGCCGGCTACAATCGCCGCCAGTCCGCTCAGCATAAGCGCTCCGGTTAACAGCCCGGCTACTATGTTCAACAGCACGCCAACCGGCGCGGCGCGATTAAAATACATAGCCATCAGCGGAAGCATCGTGAGTTGTATGGCAGTCGAAGTGATCACCAGCAAAGCAATTCCTCGGAGCAACGGTTGCAGCCGCGCTCGTCCGGCAAGCCGAGCGGCTCGCGCTTTGTTCATCCGGTAGCGCACCGGAGCGTTACGCATCTCGGCTTCGAATCGCCGCTGATTCCAGAACAGAGTTTCAGCGATCCACCGCATCAGCGCGGAGCACGAGGGCGGATGCGGCGCTCGCGCCGTAGGCCGCCACTCGCCGACATCGCGCAGTTTATCTGCAATCGGAAGAGCCAGGGTCACGATCCCGGCGACAGCCGCAAAGCTCAGCTGGAAGCCCGGATCGGCTACCAGAGAGGGTTTCAGGGCCAGCATCGCAAACGCCGCAAGCATCACCGTGTTGATCGAAGCCGCGCGCCGAAACAACATCGGCCCTGTTAGCCCTACGCTTATCATCGCCGCACCTCTCGTCACCGGCGCGGCAAGACCGACCATAACCGCGTAGCCCCACAGCACCACTATCGAAAGGACTACCAGCGAGACCTGCCGCCTTCCCGCACCTGAACGCCTCACCCCCCACAGATTCCCAAGACCAACCAGCGCCCACGCTATCAGCGCAATATGCATCCCCGATATCACCAACGTGTGGAAAGTCGACGCTTGCCTCAATCGTTCGATCGTCTTCGGGTCAAGAAAGTATTGGTTGCCCGCAAGCATCGCCTTGAGCGTACCGGCCTCCGGCTGCTTGAAGCGCGAGTCGATCGCCTCCATAAGCAGCAGCCGCGACGTGTACAAAAACGTAAGCGCCGGGTTGACCGCCGAACGGCCGATGCGCCGGACCAACAGCGGACTCTTGATCGCTCCCTTCAGATCGTAACCGTGGCGCTCGAGAAACTCGTTGAAATCAGGGGAACCGGGATTATGGTAGGCTCGCGCGCGCTCAAGCCTGACCAGCACGCTGACTCGTGAGCCGTAGTCGAGATCAAGCGCGTTAAACTCGCGACGCGCGCGTTCGTCAACGAGCGGAATCATGAGCCTCGCGAACCCGCTCGCTTCAAGAACCTGGTCACCGATTCGAACGCGCTCGGCTTCGACGTTGAGGTAATAGATCTCGGGCGCGGGCTCGGGCGGTGTACGCAGCACTCCTTCCAACTCGACTGGTGAGTCCGGGGTAATCGTGTGGTCGTCGAATAGTCGCTTTAAACGAGACTTCGAGATTGTCTGGTCTTGCAGTGAAAGCAGCGCTCCCGCCATCGCGCAGCTCAGCAGAAGAGAGAAGCCGGCAGCGCGGTTTCCGATGACGAGCCTCATCGAAAGGGCAAACGACGTCACAGCAAGCGACCACGCGATCCAATGCGCGGGCTCGATGCATCGCTGGAGCAAGATTCCGCCAATCAGCGCGGAGGTCAGATAAACGAAGGGTTGCCGATGCGGCAGGAAGGCGGACTCGCCGAGAAGACGCGGTAGCGCCGCGGCGCCGCAAGGCCAGGCGGGTTCGGCTCGCGCAGCAGGTTCTATAGCTGTCGGTGATTGTGGGATTGGCGAATCGATTACAACCTGCCCGCTTCAAGCGCCGGAGTGCGGCCGGTTCACCCCTGCCCTGTTGACAAGGTCTCGCGCTGCGATTAAATATCTCCGCTATGAGCGCGGGCCATCCAAACGACCTTCAACGGAGGGCGATTGAATTCGCGAGGGCGACCGAAGTGCCCGAAGATTCGTTTCTTATGAGGTGGATGCCTCTAAACGACGCGGATCAAGTGCAGTCGATGATCGACGGGCTTACTCTGGCGCTGATCAGTTATTCCTATCATCGCCACCCACGAGGCGAGAACGTGCACGAAGTGATGGAGGAGCTCGAGCGCGCGAAGCCCGGCACCGGCGAAGCAACCGACCTCGAGCGCCGCGCCGACGACGCAGCGGCGCTTCAAATCCCGTTCATCGTCACGCTGAACAAGCTTCTCGAAGACTACTACCATCTGCGGCAAGAGCTGGAAGCCAGGCTTGCCTCTCAGCAGTGATCCGAAGAACGATCACGCCCCGGCCCTCATAGACTCGCCGCCGCAGCGACCACCGTACCTGCCCGGCTGAAATGTTTCAAGCCTCGTGTGAAAGACTGGTACGGCTCGCTAACAGCCCCGGAAAGTCTGCCGTACGCAAGGGTAGTGAAAGACCGACTTAAATCCCGACGCCGCTCTGATTCTCGAGGAATCGTCCAACGCTCCAGGTGCTCAAATTCTCGACATCTAAGGCAGCGCGGGCAAGCCACCCTTCCTGACCTGTGATCGCACCGAGGTTCGACACTGCCCGCGTTGCTCTGACGTTTCACACCGTCTTCAAGACTGTGAATTGGCGTATCCCATCTTGAATTCGACTTACCTGAAGGCCGCGCCTTCGCAATAAGATGGTTGCGTACTAACGTTGCCCTTCACGCCTGACGTAGATGAACCCTCAATGCTAGAATCCTCGCGCAGCTAACTCTCAAACCGAGGAAGCATGGAATACACCGAAAACATTCTCGGGCTGATAGGCGCGACGCCGCTGGTCAAGCTCGGCAAACTGACAAAGGGCATCGACGCGCTTGTGCTCGCCAAGATGGAATCGCTCAACCCGGGCGGTTCGATCAAGGATCGCATCGGCATATCGATGATTGACGCCGCCGAGCGCGACGGAGGTCTCAAGCCGGGTGGCACCGTCGTCGAAGCGACCAGCGGCAACACCGGCATCGGAGTCGCGCTTGTGTGCGCGGTGCGCGGCTACAAAGCCGTGTTTGTGATGACCGACAAGTGCTCGGTCGAAAAAGTCCGCTACCTCAAGGCGCTCGGCTCCGACGTCGTAGTCGTTCCCGTCGCGGCAAAACCCGACTCGCCCGACCACTACGTCAACACCGCGCGCCGCATAGCGAAGGAGACTCCCAACTCGCTTTTTGTTTTTCAGTACGGCAACCCCGCCAACCCAGAAGCTCACTATCGAACGACCGGGCCCGAACTCTGGGAACAAACCGAAGGGCGCATCACTCATTTTGTCTCAGGGATAGGGACCGGCGGGACGATAAGCGGGACCGGCCGCTACTTGAAAGAGAAGAACCCGAAGATCCAAATCATCGGCGCCGATCCCTACGGCTCGGTCTTCAAAACCTACAAAGAGACCGGCAAGCTCATGCAGGGCACACCTTATCTGGTAGAGGGCATAGGGCAGGAGATCATTCCCGAGAATGTGCACTTCAAGTACATCGAC
This sequence comes from Blastocatellia bacterium, assembly GCA_049273855.1. Lineage (GTDB taxonomy): Bacteria > Acidobacteriota > Blastocatellia > UBA7656 > UBA7656 > Onstottus_B. The sequence goes on along the minus strand of JBASRN010000193.1, from coordinate 2,710 downwards.
CAGATCATCAACGTGACCGACAAGGATTCGTTTCAGATGGCGCGCCGGCTCGGCCGCGAAGAGGGAATCTTTTGCGGAGGCTCGACCGGCACTAACGTCGTAGCCGCGCTGCAAGTCGCGCGCGATCTTGGCAAAGACGAAGTGGTCGTGTTCGTAGTGTGCGACACCGGCGAGCGCTACCTTTCGAAATTCCTTTCCGACGAGTGGATGAAGGAGAAGCGCATGTTGGGCGTCGAAAAGATGACCGTCGGTCTGATCAACCAGCTCAAGTCAGACGATTCGACTCCACAGCTTGTCTCAGTCGGCCCCGAGCAGAAAGTTGCCGATGCGCTGCAGATGATGAACAACTACGGCCTGTCGCAACTGCCGGTGCTGGAAGAGGGCAAGTCGGTGGGAAGCTTGAGAGAGGGTCCGCTGATGGCAAAGCTTCTCGACAACCGAGACCTGATGCAGTCAAAGGTGTCCGACGTGATGGACGCCGCGCTCCCCGTAGTTCCCGAAGATGCCTCGGTCGACACCGCGGTTAAGCATTTGAAACGCTCGCCGGCGCTGCTCGTGGAAGAGTACGGCAGGATAGTCGGAATCATCACGAGGCATGACGTGCTTGACGTGCATCAGTGATTTCCAGCGATGTTAATCTGGCGACGCTTTCGGCTGGATTGACCTCCTAAGGGATCCTACCCTTGTAGGCTCTAGCAGGATGCTGAAAATCGGATCGCGCCACAACGACTCGAAGACACCAAGCCGCACCAAGTCAACAAACTCGCGACTCTAGACGCTTCGCTGCCTCGTGCCTTGGTGACTTCGTGGCAAAGCAGTTTTTCAGCAGCCTCTCGTAGCAGAAACCGAGGGATGGCGACTAGAGCATAACCAGAAAACAAGGCAACTGCGGCAACAGGAATCGAAGCTATTGTTTGTAACACAATCGAGCGCATAAACGCGGTCCTAACGGATCAACACCCTCGATATACCGCAAGCGCCAGGAGCAGTACTAACAAGAACAGCGCGCCGATTTGCTGCGAGCGAGTAAATCGCATACCAATGCTGATCAGAACCAAGTCGGATGTCAACGATCCCAACCTTGAGAGTGTGTGAAAACTCGATCCTCTCCCGCAATCCCACCAACTTCGGTGGTGGTATCCCCGGAGCGCTTACCTTACAGCACCCTTGCTTATCCCTTAGCCGCGTGGTTGCACACGTAGTTGATCAGCGTGCGGATGGCGACTCCGGTCGGACCTTTCGCTATGTGAGGCTTGCGCTCGTTCTCCCAGGCGGTTCCCGCGATGTCCAGATGACACCAGGGCGTCTCTTCGGCAAACTCGCGTATGAAGTAAGCTCCGGTGATCGTGCCGGCGTTGCGCCCCGCCGAGTTCTTTATGTCGGCGATGTCGCTTTTGATCAACTCGCGATAATCCGGGTCCATCGGCAATTGCCAGAAGCGCTCGCCCACTTCGCGCGCCGCCTCGCGCAACTCGTCAATGAAAGCCTGATCATTGCCGAGTATCGCTACGTTGACCGGGCCAAGCGCGATCGAAACCGCGCCGGTAAGCGTTGCAAGATCAATGATCTTTGTAGCGCCAAGCTTGCGCGCGTATGTAACTGCGTCGGCCAGAACCAGCCGCCCCTCGGCGTCGGTGTTTATCACCTCGATGGTCTTCCCGCTCATCGCTCGAAGCACGTCGCCGGGCTTGTAAGCTCGGCCCGACGGCATGTTCTCGGTCGTGGGCATGACGCCGATCACGTTCGCTCGCGGTTTGAGTTGCGCGATCGCCCGCATAGCGGCAAGCGTCGCCGCCGCCCCTGACATGTCGTACTTCATCTTCTCCATGCCCTCGGCAGGTTTGATAGAGATTCCGCCCGAGTCAAAGGTGATTCCCTTCCCGACTATCGCAATCACTTCGGCGTCATTACCCATCGGTTGGGCTTCGTCGGGCGAGTATCTAAGCACGATCAGCCGGGCGGGTTCGTCCGAGCCTCGCGCGACGCCGAGCAGCGCTCCCATCCCGAGCTCTTTCATCCGGGCTTCGTCGAGCACGTCGATCTCGAGACCAAATCGGTTCGCGGTTTCTTTTGACCGCTCGGCAAGCTCCGACGGAGTCAAGGTTGAACTGGGTTCGTTTGAAAGCTCGCGCGCGAAGTTGACGGCTTCGCCGATGATCCGCCCGCGCTCGACGCCTTCGGCAAGCGCATCCTCGGATCCGGGCGCGGCCGCCACCAGGATCAGCTCGTCGATCCTGCGCTCCTCCTTGTGCTCGGTCTTATACATATCCGGTTCAAACAGACCGAGCAGCGCACCTTCGACTGCCGCCTGCGCGCTCTTGCCCAGGTCGAGCTGCGAGCGGCGCAGTATTGCCATCGTGCGCGCGCCCTTTCCACGCAGGAACCGGGCGCCAGCGCCGGCGACCTTGCGCACCGAATCGAACGAGAACTCTTCGCGCTTGCCGGCGCCCACCAGAAGCAAGCGGCTCGCGCGGATGTTTCCGGGACGATGGATGTAAACCATATCGCCCTGTTTGCCGCGCATCTCGTCGGTGCCGAGCACGTCCCTGACGATTCCACCGGTGCGCTCGTCCAATTCCTTGAGCGCGCCGTCGTCGACCTTCTCGCCTTCGTAGATTGTGACAACCAGCGCGTCTGCTTCGACCTCGTAGAACTTGCCAAATTCAGCTCTGACTTCCATCCTTGATTGCGGATTGCGGATTGCGGATTG
>JBASRN010000181.1:0-70745 GCA_049273855.1 Blastocatellia bacterium | reverse complement strand
TAATCGAGAGTCTGTTGCTGATGACGTTGTGCGCGGTGCCCGGATTTCTGCTGACGATCTGGGGAACGGAGAGTGTCGGGCTGCTGATTCCGAGCGGTCTCAACATCCCACAGTTCGATTTTCAAGTAGATCGGAACGTTATTCTCTTTACGATTGCGATCTCCGTGTTGCCCGGCATATTCCTGGGATTGATTCCGGCGCTGTATGCGCGTCGAGTCAGCATCGTTTCCGGACTGGCCGGTACTGGTCGCGCGACCGGAACCCCCGGCAGCCGGCGGCTTCAAGGATTTCTGGTCATTGCCGAAACTGCCTTGTCGCTGGCGCTTCTGGTTGGCGCGGGACTGATGGTGCAAAGCTTTCGCAATCTTCAGCGTCTCGACCAGGGCTTCGATCCTCACAACGTCCTGACGTTTCGGGTTTCCACTCGCGGCCCGGCGTACAAGGACAGCGAACGCCGGCAGCGGTTCTTCAAGGACATCAACGATAGACTCGCGACCATTCCCGGGGTTCAGTCAGTCGGCGCGGCGCAATTCCATCCTTTCTATCCACAGTTCGGATTGACCATGGTAGAGCTGGAAGGCCAGCCTGCCCGGGAACCCGGAAACGAACCGCGAGTGACCGCCTTAAGAATCTCTCCTGATTATTTCACCGCAATGAAGATGCCTGTGCTGCAGGGAAGACCCTTCACTGAGAACGACACTGCCGGAACGCCGCCTGTAGCGGTCATTAGCGCGAAGATGGCGCGTCAACTCTGGGGTGCCGAAGACCCGCTGGGCAAGCGACTGGCGCTTGGGAGCAATCGCGGCGTCCTGCGTCAGGTCGTCGGTATTGTGGGTGATGTGCGGAGCGATTCCTTCCCTCCCGACCCGCAACCAACATTCTATATCCCGCTGGAACAGGACCCGGCGCCGGCCGCGCTCGCGTACGTGCTGCGAACGACTTCGGACCCCATGTCTTTTTTGGAGGCGGCGACCAGGGAAGTAAGGGCGGTGGATCGTGCGATGCCGGTTTATCTGGTGAGGTCGATGGAAGACATAGTCGGCGGAATGGACTGGCGCACGCGGTTTGTGATGTCGCTGCTGGCGATCTTTTCGGTGTTGTCTCTGTTGCTGGCGGTGACGGGCATCTATGCCGCGCTGTCGTACGTGGTCTCGCAGCAGACTCGCGAGATCGGCATTCGGATGGCGCTGGGGGCGAAGAAGAGCGAGGTGTTAAAGCTGGTGCTCGGCGAGGGAATGAAGCTGGCGTTGACCGGCGTGGGGATCGGTTTGATCGCATCCCTTGCTTTGACAAGGTTGATGGCGAGTTTGCTGTTTAACACGAGCGCTACAGATCCGTTGACCCTTGCAGCGGTGGCAGTATTGTTGGCGGCGGTCGCGTTACTGGCGTGTTACCTGCCGGCGCTCCGTGCGACGAAGGTAGATCCACTCGTCGCGCTCAAACATGATTAGGAGAGAGGAATGGAGGATGGAGGATGGAGAATCGAAAATTTGAAATTGAAGATTTGAAACCATGAAGCGAGATTCGCGGCGATATTCTCGATCCTTTCGGGTCTGGATTTTCACTTTTCAATTTTCAATTTTTCAATTCTCCATCCGCGATCCTCTATCCTCGATCTTCAGTTTCGGAGCTACTAGTTATGCACACACTCTTGCAGGACTTGCGCTACGGCGTTCGGATGCTGTTAAAGAATCGCAGCTTCGCGGGCATCGCCATTGTTACGCTGGCGCTGGGGATTGGCGCCAACACAGTGATCTTCAGCGCGATCAATGCGCTCTTGCTGGGACCGCTACCAATCCTCGACGATGCGCAGCTCGTTTATGGCCTGGCCCTCCGCGAAGGCTCTGATCCGTTTAGCACTTCCTTGCTGGAATACAACGCATATCGCGCTCAGTCGAATTCTTTTACCCACAGCGGCATCGGATTGCCACGCTTCTTCAACGTCATCGAGCGCGGCAGCCCCGAACGTGTGCCCGGCGCTGAAGTGATGGCCGGCTATCTGAACACGCTTGGGGTAGACCCGGTGCTGGGACACGGCTTGACTGAAGAGGAAGATCGTGCGGGCGGCCCGGCCGTCGCGCTGATCAGCTACGAGCTCTGGCAGCGTCGCTTCGGCGGCGATCAGAGTGTGATCGGTCAGACGCTTAACCTCGAAGGAACAGCGCGCACCATAACGGGAGTCATGCCGGCGGGTTTCGATCTCCCGGCTGCCGCGGCGATCTGGGTGCCAATGCAAATCAACCCGGAGACCGTCCCGCTGACTCAGAGCACTGCCAACCGTTTTGAGATGATTGCGCGGCTCAGACCAGGTGTCAGTCTTAGTCAGGCAGATTCGGAGTTGAAAGCGATTGCCGAACGCCTGGCAGAAGAATACCCGCAATACAGACAGGGCTGGACTATCAAACTGATCACGCTGCGTCAGCAATTGCTCGGTGATTTGGAAGGACGCACGCAAAAAGCATTCTATGCGTTGATTGCAGCAGTCGGGTTTCTATTGCTGATTTGCTGTGCGAACGTTGCGAACTTGTTGATGGCGCGCGGCGTGACGCGTGAGCGGGAAATGGCGATTCGGCAGGCGCTCGGCGCGGGAGGCTGGCGGCTTGCACGGCAGATGATGACTGAGAGTCTGCTGTTGGCGGGGTTGGGCGGGCTTGCGGGTTTGCTGCTGGCGTACTGGGCCGCGCCGGTGCTCGTTTGGTTGAATCCAATTCAGGCAGTTTCGCTCGCTGGAGTTCTGAACGACATTCGCATAGACGGGCGGGTACTGGTTTTTACGCTGATCGTGTCGTTGCTCGCCGGAGTAGTGGTGAGTCTGTTACCTGTATTGAAGACCGCACGCACCGATCGCTTGATGATCCTTATAAAACAACGCGAGATGCGAACGGGAGGCGAGGCTGGAGGGCGGCGCTGGCTGAGCGCTCTGGTGATCGGCGAAATGGCGGTCGCGGTCACGTTGCTTGTGGGTGGCGGTCTGATGGTGAAGAGCTTTCAGCGACTACAGCAACTCGATCTCGGCTTTCGTCCAAACAATCTGTTGAGCGTTCGCATGGACTTGCCGGTGGACAAGTATCGCGAGCATTCGCAGCGGGTTGCCTTTCTCGCAGCGGCGCTCGAACGCGTTAGAGCGCTACCCAACGTCGTCTCCGCAGGAACTACGACTAATATTCCACTCAGCCACAACTCGGTTGATATGACCTTCACAGTCGAAGGTCGCGTGCTCCTGAATCCTGCCGAAGTTCCGATTACAGCAGCTCGCCTGGTCAGTCCCGATTATATGCAAACACTCGGAGTCGAGTTGGTCAGCGGCCGGTTCATAGACGAACAGGACCGTTCCGATAGCCCGATGGTCGTGGTGGTCAGCGAAGAACTTGCGCGACAGGCGTGGCCTCAGACGGACCCGATCGGAAACCGCATCAGGCGCGGGCCGCCGACAGCGACCGGACTACCGTGGATGACTGTAGTCGGCGTCGTTAAAGACGTGAAAGAAGACCGCGCGAACTTCCGCATCAATCGCCCCGTCTGGTACCTGCCGTACACCCAACACGGGATCAATCTACCGGTGAATCTATTGGTGCGTACCACCGCCGGTCCGGCGAGCCTGAGCGAACCTGTCAGGGCGGCGGTCCACGCGGTTGACCCCAACCAGCCCATTGCGGAAGTGACGACCATAGATCGGCATCTTGCGGGCGTGACCGTGACCGAGCGATTCAGCGCGGTGCTGCTCGCGGTGCTGGCTGGGATAGGGGTGCTCCTGGCAACGTTGGGGTTGTACGGTGTTATGGCTTACGCAGTGACACAACGAACCGGGGAGATCGGGCTACGGATGGCGTTGGGCGCGAGCCCCCGTGATGTGTTCAGCTTGATTCTGAAACAAGGCGGGAAGCTGATCATTCCGGGCGTCGTCCTGGGGATGACCGGCGCGTTTCTGGTGACCCGATCGCTGACAACCGTGCTTTATGAAGTCAAGGCAAGCGACCCCGCGACCTTTCTCGCGGTCGCATTGTTGCTGACGCTGGTTGGGTTCCTGGCCTGTTACATTCCGGCTCGGCGAGCAGCGCGACTGGACCCGATGGTGGCGCTGAGGAGCGAATAGAAGCGAGAGGATCGAAGTGAGCCTGCTCAACAAAAAAGGGATTCCCTGCTGTATCCGAAACTCGAGGGCCGGCCGTGTCACGTACCGAGGGCAACCCTGACAATTGAAAGGAGAGAGTATGACGACTCTTGTGCAAGACCTGAGGTACGCGATTCGAATGTTACTAAAGAACCCCGGCTTTGCGGTTGTGGCGATCATCGCGCTGGCTCTGGGAATCGGCGCGAACGCCGCGATCTTCAGCGTCCTCAACACGGTGCTGTTGCGATCTCTGCCGTACAGCGATCCCGATCGGCTTATGGTCGTGAGAGAGAACAAGCTGCCGCAGTTTCCCGAGTTCTCGGTTTCTCCGGGAAACTTTCTCGATTTTCAAAAGCAGAACACCTCGTTTGAGAAGCTCGCCGCGGTAAGCGGAACGGCTTTCAACCTGGTAACGGGGGATGCTGAACCCGAGCGGCTTCGCGGCGTTCGAGTGTCCGCGGGATTGTTCGAGATGCTCGGTGTGACGCCGCTGCAAGGCCGGACCTTCTTGGACGAGGAGGACCAACCCGGCCATCAGTACGTCGTGCTGCTCAGCAGCAGCCTGTGGAAACGCCGGTTTGGCGGCGATCCCAACATCGTCGGCCAATCGATAACCCTGAGCGCCTCGAGCTACACGATCATCGGAATAATGCCGCCGACCTTTCAGTTCCCGGATCGCGACACTGATGTGTGGGCGCCGATCGCCTTCACTGCCCAGCAGGCCCAACAGCACGGCAGTCATTACCTCTCGGTCTTCGGGCGTCTGAAGCCGGACGTTACTCGAGATCAGGCGGACACGGACTTGGCCGGCATCGCCGCGCGGCTCGGAGAGCAGTATCCCAACTCCAACGCCGGCTGGAGTACGAACGTAATCCCGATGCAAGAGTACGAAGTCCGCGATGTCAAACTCGCACTTTTCTTTTTGTTTGGCGCGGTCGCGCTAGTGCTGCTGATCGCCTGCGCAAATGTCGCCAACCTGTTGCTTGCTCGCGCGACGACCCGGCAAAGGGAGATGGCGATCCGCAGCGCGCTCGGCGCGAGTCGCTGGCGAGTCGTGCGGCAGCTTCTCACCGAAAGCGTTCTGCTCGCGCTGGTAGGCGGGGCGGTTGGGCTGCTGATTGCGTTGTGGGGCATGGATTCGCTTCTTGCGCTCGCGCCTGAGGACTTGCCGCGAATAAAAGACGTTGCTCTTGACGCACCAGTGCTCGGCTTCACGCTTTTGATCACATTGATGACAGGCGTCATCTTTGGCCTCGTCCCCGCGCTTCAGGCTTCGAGGCCGAATCTCAATGAGACTCTGAAAGAAGGCGGACGCGGCACAACCGGCGGGCATCATCGCGTTCGCAACTCCCTCGTCGTCATCGAAGTCGCGCTCGCGCTGGTCGTGCTCGTGTGCTCGGGGTTGCTGATTCGAAGCTTCATGCGCTTGCAGCAAGTCAATCCAGGATTCAACGCGGACAACGCTCTTGCCGTAAACATCTCCCTTCCAGGAAGGAAGTATCCGAACTCGGATAACCATTTGGCGTTCTTCTCTCAATTGGTCGAAAGAACTTCGGCGCTTCCCGGCGTGGTCGCGGTGGGCGCGACTCAATCGCTTCCGATCCAGGGTGATTATCTTCTCGGATTCAGCATTCAAGGGCGGCCGCCCGCTCCGCTCGGAGAAGACAAGAGCACGAACTACTATGCGGTAACCCCGGGCTACTTCAAAGCAATGGGAATCCCCTTGCTAAGAGGACGATTGTTTACCGAGCAAGACAACAACACTGCTCCGCGGGTGGCGATCATAAACGAGACTATGGCCAGGCAGTATTTCCCCGACGAAGATCCGATTGGCAAGGGCATAAGCGTCACACAAGGTCCGGAGAGGTTCCGAGAGATCGTCGGAATCGTCGGCGACGTCAAGCAGTACGGCCTGGCTCAGCCAAGCACTCTGCAAACCTACGATCCGTATCTTCAGATGCCGTTCAGCGGGGTGACGCTTGTCGTGCGGGCCGAAAACAACCCGGCGGCACTCACCGGGGCAATCCGCGGCGAGGTGCTCGCCCTCGACAAGGAGCAACCCGTCTCGCGAGTCAGGACGCTCGATCAGATCATCTCGGCATCGGTCCAGCAACAGCAGTTCCTGATGCTTCTTCTCGGAGTCTTCGCTGCCGTAGGCTTGATCCTGGCGGCGGTCGGCTTGTATGGCGTGATGAGCTACGCCGTCACTCAGCGAACGCACGAGATCGGAATCCGGATGGCGCTCGGCGCAAACGCCGGCAACGTGCTCAGGCTGGTAGTCGGTCACGGAATGATCCTGGCTCTGATCGGTGTAGCAGTTGGATTGGCAGGGTCTTTCGCGGCTACTCGCGTTATGTCACGGCTGCTGTTCTCGATAAGCGCAACTGACCCAGTAACTTTTGCAGGCATCTCCGTGCTGCTTACAGGAGTTGCTCTGGGGGCCTGTTTGGTGCCCGCGCGCCGAGCAATCAAGGTAGACCCGATGGTGGCGCTGAGACATGAATAGACGAATTCTCATTTCTTCTCTGCGCAAACCTCTGCGTCTCCGCGTCTCGGCGGTTAGTTGGAGTCGAAGCCCAGTTAACAGCAGAGAGTCGAGGAGACGCAGAGACAGCGCTGAGAATTGAAGTCAGTCGATTGCAGAAAGGGAGATTGATCATGAAGAGATCCTTGTTTCTAGCAGTAGCTTTGTTGTTCGTTGCTTCCGCCTCTCCAACGAAGGCGCAGAACCAGGCTGACCGCGACGGCGTTCGTGAGGCCGTGCTTGATTATGTCGAAGGCGTCTACAATGTGGACCCGTCGCGGATCGAGCGAAGCGTTCATCCTAAGCTCGCCAAGACCGGCTTCTATCGCGGACCAAAAGACGAAACTTACCGCCCCGCCTCGAACATGACTTTCGAACAGTTGAAGGACGTGGCCAGGAATTGGAACAAAGACGGCAAGCTTCGGAAGGACGCGCCTAAAGAGATCACTGTTCTTGAAGTGCTGGATCAAACAGCGACCGCGAAACTGGTGGCCGAGTGGGGCATCGATTATTTTCACCTGGCGAAGTTCGACGGCAAGTGGATGATCATCAACGTCCTCTGGCAGAGCCCGCCAAAGAAAAATGGTTTCTAGTTTCTGGTTTTTGGTTTCTGGTTCCGACATTCATGGCACCTTGCATGTTCGATTCCACGAACAGGAAACCACAAACCCGAAACTAGAAACTTCCTTGAGGTGACCTGATGGAAGGTTTTTGGCAAGACTTGCGCTACGGCACGCGAATGCTGGTGAAGAAACCCGGCTTCACGTTGATTGCAGTCATCACGCTCGCTTTGGGCATCGGAGCGAATACGGCGATATTCAGCGTCATCAATGCCGTGCTCTTGCGCCCACTCCCGTACGTTGAAGCCGATCGGCTGATCTGGCTGACAGAGCGGGAGGAACAGATACCGACGCGGTGGATTTCATATCCGAACTTTTTGGACTGGCAGGCGCGCAGCCAGTCGTTCGAAGCGATGGCGACGATTCGCGGATGGCAGATGACTATGACCGGCGACGGTGAAGCGCAGTCGGTTACCGCGCGAATGATCACGTCGGATTACTTTCGGGTGATGCGCGCGCATCCGCTTCTGGGGCGCGATTTTATCGCCGATCAGGACAAGTTTGGCGCGCCGGGCGTTACCGTTCTCAGCCACGTTTTCTGGCAGTCGCAATTCGGCGGCGACCCGGAGATTGTCGGCAAAACCATAACGCTAAACAATTTGCCTTTTACCGCCGTCGGTATAATGCCGCCGGAGTTCCAGCATCAGGGGCCGCCTTCGGTTTGGGTGTTGGCCGAGCAATACGCGGCGCCGCGCGGCGGCTGGTTCGACCGCTCTACTCGCGTCGCGGGGAGTGTCATCGCGCGATTGAAGCGCGGCGTCACCATCGATCAGGCGCGCGCCGACATGAACTCCGTCCAAGAGCAACTGATCGCCGAGCACCCGATTCACAACGGCGGTAACACAATCCAGCTCGTCTCACTGCACGACAGCATAGTCGGCGACACTCGGCCATCGCTTCTACTGTTGTTTGGCGCGGTCGGGCTGGTCCTGCTGATCGCGTGCGCCAACGTCGCCAACCTGTTACTGGCTCGAGGCGCGACTCGACAAAAAGAGTTCGCTATTCGCACGGCATTGGGCGCGAGCCGCTGGCGCGTGCTGCGACAACTGCTTATCGAAAGCGTATTGCTGGGGATCGCGGGCGGCGGGCTTGGTTTGTTGCTCGCCAGTTGGGGCGTCGAACTGCTGATCAAGTTTGCTCCGCAGGATCTGCCGCGTCTGGCAGGTGTGACGATTGGCGGGCCGGTGCTCGGCTTCACTCTGGCGCTTTCGGCGCTTACCGGTATCGTCTTCGGTCTCGCGCCTGCCTGGCAGGGCACCAAGACCGATTTGCAGGAGGCGCTGAAGGAAGGCGGAAGGAGTGTCAGCGACTCGCGCGGCGGCCGTTTGCGGAACGCATTCGTCGTCTCGGAAGTCGCGCTGGCGGTGGTGCTGCTGGTGGGCGCAGGACTGCTTATCAAAAGCCTTGCGCGCTTGTTCGCCTCTAATCCCGGTTTCAACGCTGAGAATGTAGCGACGATGCAATTGCTCCCGCGAGAAGCGTATACGAGTCGCCCGAAGCTGATGGAGTTCCATACACAACTTCTCGAACGGATCAGCGCTCTGCCCGGCGTCGAAGCGGTGTGCGTGGGCAACGGCGACCTGCCCGGTCTCGAGCCCGGATGGCAGAATGACATCAACCCCGAGATAAACGGTCAGTACCAGCAGATTAATCCGGGCGAGCTCATAAACGTGGACTGGGGCATCGTCACCGCGGACTACTTCAAGACCATGCGCATTCCCATCAAACTGGGGCGCACGTTCTCCGCGCAGGAAGTGGCGCTGGGCACACCGGTCGTGCTTGTGGATGAACAACTGGCGAGCAGGTTCTGGCCGGATGGAGCCGCGCTGGGAAAGCACATCAAGTATGACGGCCCCGTGCCACACGAGATCATCGGAGTCGTGGGCGACGTTCGTAACTATGGCAGCGAGGCCCTTGGGCGCATCAAAATCTACACGCCTTTCGGACGCGCGCCCCTGCCGCGTTCGACGCTGGCGGTGCGCACCGCCGACATTGATCCTTCGAACATTGTCCCCGCAATCAAGAGCGAAGTGCAGGCGATCAATCCGAACGTGCCGATCTCTGAAACTGCTACGCTCGAAGGACTGCTTGCGCGGCACATCGCGCCGCGTCGATTCAACACGTGGTTGCTTGGCTTGTTCGCGGCGGTCGCGTTGTTGCTTGCAGCCATCGGGATCTATGGAGTGATGTCGTATGCGGTGATGCAACGGACGCGGGAAATCGGCATCCGTATCGCGCTTGGCGCGCAAACCGGCCAGGTGCTCAAGCTGGTGCTCGGTCAGGGAATGAGGTTGATCGGGTTGGGTGTCGCGGCGGGGCTTCTGGCGGCGGTTGCATTAACGCGTTTGATGGCGAGCCTGCTTTTCGGGGTGAGCGCGACTGATCCGGTGACATTTGTCGCTATGGCAATCTTGCTCTCGGGAGTTGCGCTGCTGGCGTGTTACGTGCCGGCACGGCGAGCGGCAAAAGTGGAGCCGATGATCGCGCTGAGATATGAATGAACTGATTGCGGATTGCGGATTTGAAGCAGCCTATGCTGAAAGAACTGCTCTTCAATGTGAGCACGGACGATTTGCCGCCGTTTCATCGCCGTTCCGCTTCTGCTGACCGCTGTGGCGCTCGTGGCCTGCTACATACCGGCGCGGCGAGCGACAAAGGGCGACCCGATGGTTGCGCTTCGATACGAATAAATAAGGAGGACTACAATGAACAAATATCCATTTCGGCTAGTCATGCTCGCTCTTTCTTTGTCATTGGGAGCGAGGTTCGTTGGCTTTGACACCCAGGCTCAGAATCTACCTGCACCAAACCGTCCAGGTGAAGCGGATGCTGCGGCCATCCGACGAGCCGCGCTCGATTACATCGAGGGATGGTATGAAGGAAACGCCGAGCGAATGGAGCGAGCGCTTCATCCTGAGCTGGCCAAAAGAATCGTGCGCACCGATCCCAAATCGAGCAGAAGCGCCCTCGGTCAGATGAGTGCGATGAGCCTGGTGCAGGGGACGAGAAATGGCGGAGGCAAAAAGACGCCGAAAGAGAAGCAGCAAAAAGACGTGACCATCCTGGATGTCTTCGAGGGTGCGGCCAGCGCCAAAGTTATTGCGTCCGATTGGATTGATTACTTGCACTTGGCAAAGTGGAATGGCCGCTGGGTGATCGTCAACGTGCTGTGGGAACTCAAACCAGAATCGAAATAACTCAGTTATGTGCCTGCGCGCCGGGCGACGAAAATAGATCCGCCGGCGGCGCTGAGATACGAAAAGTCAGTGGTCGGTGGTTCAGTGCGACAAACATCGAACTGCAACAAAGGCACGAAGGATAATTGCGAATGTCACCGGATCCCGGCGTCTGGAGCAGCCGTAGTCCGTAGCTCGAATGCTAACGCGATCACATAAAACAAACTACTGACTAAGAGCTACGAGCTACTGACTACTGACTACTGAACTAAGGACTAACCATGAACCGACTACTACAGGACTTGCGCTATGGCATGCGAGTGATGGTTAAGACACCGGCACTTAGCGTTGTCGCTGTTCTTTCCATCGCGCTGGGCATCGCAGTCAATACCTCGGTCTTCACTCTGATCAACGGGATGCTTCTCAAGCCGATGCCGGTCGGGAACCCGGAGCAACTCGTTGCGCTTTATACCACTGAACCAAACCGGCCATACCCCGGCAGTTTCTCATATCCCGAGTACCTGGATTATCGAGACCACAATCAGGTCTTCAGCGCACTATTCATCCACTACACCACAACGCTTAGCCTCAAAGAACAAGGTGAGCTTGCCGAGATGGTGTCGGGCGAAATGGTCACGGGAAACTACTTTACCGGGCTCCGACTCGACGCGGAGCTCGGCCGGTTGTTGACGCCGGAAGATGACCTGAGGCCTGGCGGTCATCCGGTGACGGTTTTGAGCCACGCGTTCTGGCAACGTCGCTTCGGCGGTGATCCAACCGTTGTGGGACGTCTCGTCAAACTCAACGGACATGACTTCACCATCATTGGAGTGGCGAAGAAGGGTTTCTCTGGTACGCGGCAGTTCGGATGGATTCCCGACGTGTACCTTCCGCTGATGATGCATGTTCAGGCGATACCTGGAACCACAGACAGGTTTCTTAACAACCGCGGCAACAGAACATTCAACGTCAACGGCCGGCTCAGGGACGGCGTGAGCATCGAGCAGGCGCAGGCAGCGATGACTGCGTTCGCACAGCAGATGGCGAACGATTATCCGCAGACGAACGCCAACCTGGGGGTCGGAGTTCTCGCGGGCGGCACAAAGACTCAACCGGTAATTGTGACGATGGGGTACGTGCCATTGATAACCGGCGCAATGATGGGACTGGTCGGTCTGGTGCTGCTTGTGGCGTGCGCGAATGTGGCAAATCTACTGCTGGCAAGAGCGACGGTCCGGCGCCGGGAGATCGCTATGCGATTGGCGCTCGGTGCGACCCGGTTTCGTTTGATCCGTCAACTACTGACAGAGAGCCTCCTGCTTTCAGCTATTGGTGGAGCGTTCGGTTTGCTGTTGGCGGTGTGGCTCAACGGGTTGTTTGGAATGGGGGCACCGGCACTCGACTTCGAAACAATCGATTTTGCCTACGATCTGGGACTGGATTATCGCGTTCTCGGATTTACTGCGCTGTTGTCGATCCTGACCGGAATTATCTTCGGATTGCTTCCAGCTCTACAGGCATCGCGAACAGACCTGGTCGGTATCCTGAAAGGCGAACCCGGCGGCTCCGTCGCGGGGTTGCGCCGTATTAGTTTGCGAAACTTGCTGGTCGTCTCGCAGATCGCGTTGTCCCTCGTACTTTTGATCAGCGCGGGGCTGCTCATAAAGAGCATGCAAAACGCACAAACGATGAACCCGGGCTTCAGAACTGATCACATTCTGATGGGTTCAACCAATCTTGACCTGCACAACTACGACGAGACGCGCGGCCGCAGCTTCTACAAACAACTGGGTGAGCGATTGAAGAATCTGCCAGGCGTCGAGCAGGCCAGCTTTGCGGGGCCGCTTCCGCTCGATCAGTACACCAACGGCACCCGCTTCATGATTGAAGGCCGCGTTCCGAAGACTGAGAATGAACGGCTGCAGACCCTGTTCAGCACAATAGCTCATGACTACTTTGAAACAATGGACACCGCTATCGTGCAGGGGCGAGCATTTACAGAGCACGACAACGAGCGTGCGCCGCGAGTCGTCATCGTCAACGAGGCAATGGCTCGTCACTACTGGCCAAATGAGAGCCCCCTCGGCAAGCGCCTGAGACTGGGCAATGAGCAAAACTCTTGGATGGAAGTTATCGGCGTTGCGCAGGATGGCAAGTACATCACACTGGGCGAACCGCCGACCGATTATTTATTCATTCCGTTATGGCAGAACTACGATGGGCGAATGACGATGGTTGTGCGCACGACCGGCGATCCCGAAGGCGTCGCGGCTGTCATTCGCGAGGAAGTGAAGAGTCTTGACGAGCAACTTCCGGTCTATGGAGTGCGCACCGCGCCGCAGTATCTGGATCGGGTTCTTTCGTTGCCTAAATCGATTGCCACACTGGTCAGCATCTTCGGGCTGCTGGCGTTAGTGTTGGCAGCCGTGGGGCTCTACGGCGTGATGGGGTACGTGGTTGCGCAACGCAGGAAGGAGATTGGCATCCGGATGGCTCTGGGCGCTGATACCGGTAACGTTCGGCGAATGGTATTGCGCCAGGGAATGACGCTGGTTGTGATCGGTCTGGCGTCAGGGACGGCTATCGCTCTGGCGCTGGCTCCGTTGATGGCAAGCCTGTTGTATGGCGTGAGCGCAGCCGATCCGGCGACGTTCGCGGTTATCGCAGGAGTGCTTGCAAGCGTAGCGCTGCTTGCGTGCTACATCCCAGCTCGGCGAGCTATGAAGGTAGATCCGATGGTCGCGCTGAGGCACGAATGAAGGAGGAGCGATGCAAAAACTCTGGCAGGACTTACGTTATGCAGTGCGGTCCTCTATAAAGGCGCCCGGCTTTACTCTTATTGCGATACTCGCGCTGGCTCTCGGCATCGGCGCGAATACGGCAATCTTCAGCTTCGTCAACGCGCTGTTGTTAAACCCGCTTCCGTTTCCTGAATTGGATCGGATAGTAGCCATCTGGGATGAATCACCGGGCGCGCCACACAACGAGGTAGCCTTTGCAAATTATGTGGACTGGGGCGCGCACCAATCCTCGTTCGAGCACCTCGGTCTGTATCGCTGGTGGGACGCAAACGTAACGGGCATAGATCCGCCGGAGCGAGTGCAGGGTTTCCTGGTCTCGGCAAACTTTCTCGACGTGATCGGAGTGAAGCCCGCGCTGGGTCGCGCCTTTCTTACCGAAGAGGATCAACCTGGCAAGGACAGCGTCGCGCTTCTCAGCTACGGGTTGTGGCAGCGGCGCTTCGCCGGGGACGTCAGTGTCATAGGCCAGACCATCGCGCTGAACGGAGTGGCGCGCACGGTGATCGGCGTTATGCCGCAGGACTACAACTTCCCGCGCGGTGTTGAGCTTATGGCTCCCCTGACCCAAACACCCACGAGGGTCAGCAATCGCAGGTCACACGAGTTTCTGGCAGTCGCGCGGTTGAAGCGAGGCGTCTCGATCCATCAAGCGCAAGCCGATCTCGACGCAATCACCGGCCGGCTTCAACAGCAGTTTCCGCTGACCAACACTGACCTTGGCGCGCGAGTTTACCCGTTGCTTGACGATACGGTGCGAGTGTATCGCGCGGTGCTCTTGTTGTTGATGGCCTCGGTCGGGTTCGTGTTGCTGATCGCTTGCGCGAACGTCGCGAACCTGATGCTGGTTCGTGCCTCTGCAAGATACAAAGAAGTCGCGATTCGTTCGGCTCTTGGGGCCAGCCGCTGGCGCCTCGCGCGTCAGTTGCTGACCGAAAGCGTGGCGCTCGCCGTGGCCGGCGGTGCTTTCGGAATTCTCTTCGGATTGTGGGGAATCGATCTGATGAAGTCCTTCATTCCGGCGAGCGATATGAAGTTCGTTCCGGGCTGGAATCGAATTGGTCTTGATCTCCCGGTGCTCGCGTTCACGGTTGGTCTCTCAGTGTTGACCGGTCTGCTTTTCGGTTTGGCGCCAGCGATCCAGTCGTCAAAGGCGAATCTGAGCGAGGCGTTAAAAGAAGGCGCGCAAAGGTCCGCGGGCGTCGCCAGGCAACGGTTGCGCGGCGTGCTGGTCGTCGCAGAGGTAGCGCTCTCGCTTGTCTTGCTGATCGGCGCAGGACTGACGGTGAAGAGCTTCTGGCTGCTGCTGCAAAGCAACCCGGGATTCAAGCTCGAAAACACTTTGACTATGGGCGTCGCCCTGTCGGGGCAGAAGTATCGCGAGCCCGCACCTTGCGTCGCCTTCTATCAAGATCTGATGCAGCAACTGAAGACGCTTCCCGGGGTTGAATCGGTGGCGGCGGTTAATCATCTTCCGCTGGGGGGCAGCAATTCGAGTAGCTCTTTTCTGGTCGAAGGCGTGCCTGAGCCACCGCCCGGTCAGGAGTTCGGCGGGCGATATCGCGTCTGCACGACCGACTACTTTGAGACGATGGGCATCACGATAATTAAGGGACGTGGCTTCACCGAACAGGACCGAGCGGACACACCTCCGGTCGTTATCGTGAGCGAAACGCTTGGCCATCGTTTCTTCCCCGGCGGCGACGCGCTTGGTAAACGGTTTCGATTCAGGGGCGATCCCGCGCAAAACCCGTGGATGGAAGTTGTCGGCGTGGTGAACGACGTCAGGCACGAACTTAACCTCCCGTTCACCGGAGATTACTACCTCCCTCACAAACAAGATCCGTGGGGAAACATGATGCTTGTGGCGCGCACGAGCTCGGATCCGCTTGCACTGGCGGAGCCGATTCGAAACGAAGTGGTCGGATTGGATAAGGATCAGCCGGTCTTCGACATCAAGACGATGAAACAGGTGCGAGCAGCATCCGTCCTGCCATATAGCATCTCCGGAACCTGGCTAAGCATCTTTGGCGTCATCGCACTGGTCCTCGCAGCAGTCGGGATCTACGGCGTCATGTCATTCAACGTGAGTCAGCGCACCCACGAGATAGGAGTGCGGATGGCATTGGGGGCGCGTCAGAGCGACGTCATGCTACTTGTTATCAGGCAAGGCATAACCCTGGTTGCCATCGGGTTGGGGATCGGCTTGATCGGAGGCATCGCGCTGACCAGCGCAATGCAAAATCTACTGTTTGGTGTTGGCTCGGCCGATACGATGACTTTTCTGCTCGTGTCGCTGCTGCTGGCGGCAACTGCCCTGCTGGCCTGTTTTATTCCTGCCAGGCGGGCGACCAGAGTCGATCCGATGGTGGCGCTCCGCTATGAGTAGGATGGTTTCTAGTTTCTGGTTTCTAGTTTCTGGTTTCTAGTTTCTGGTTTCTAGTTTCTGGTTTCTAGTTTCTGGTTTCTGGTTTCTGGTTCCTGGTTCGGGCATTCAGGCAACCTTGCATGTTCAATCACACGAACCAGAAACCCTAAACCAGAAACCCTAAACCGCGTTTTGAGGTGTATCGATGGAAAATTTCCTGCAAGACCTGCGTTACGGCGCGCGAATACTGCTGAAGAACCCCGGCTTCACTTTGATAGCCGTCGCGACCCTGGCGCTCGGCATCGGGGCCAACACCGCGATCTTCAGCGTGACTGACAAGCTGCTCATTCGGTCGCTGCCCGTCAAAAACCCACAGCAGCTCGTGCTGATCACCTCGGTCAGCGTCAGCCCGCACTTTGTTAGCAATGCCTTTTCGTATCCGGAGTTCAGCGACTACCGCGCGCAAAACGAAGTCTTCTCCGGCCTGCTGGCGTTCACAACCACCGAGTTGGAACTCGATCTCAACAATCAGACCGAACGAGTCGCAAGCGAATACGTGTCGGGCAACTACTTCGACGTGCTTGGCGTGAGGACGGCGCGCGGCCGAGCGTTCTCCGAAGAAGAAGATCGCGCGCCGGGCACTCAACCGGTTGTCGTGGTCAGCGATGCTTTCTGGCGAAAACGCTTTGGCGCGGACCCCAACCTCATCGGTCAAACGATCACACTCAACGGCTTCCCCCTGACCGTGATCGGCGTTGCCGCGCGGGAGTTCAACGGAATGATCCTCGAAGAGCCAACCGAAATCTGGGTTCCGGCACTGATGCATCCGCAGCTCGAGCAGTCGAAGTTCATTGAAAGCCGAACGGACCGCTGGCTGTTGCTGCTGGGCCGGGTGAAGGACGATATCACTCAGCCGCAGGCGGAGTTTGAAATGGACGCGCTGGCACAGCAGATCAAAGAGGCCAGCACTCCGGCAGGAACGATCACCAAGGGTCTGCCTTTCAGCGAGCAGCACGTCACCTTCGAGCGAGCGGGCCAGGGCATTTCGATCCTGCGCAAGCGCTTCTCATCGCCGCTAATGCTGCTGATGGGCGTTGTGGGCCTTGTGCTGCTGATCGCGTGCGCGAATGTGGCGGCGCTTTTGCTTGCCCGCGCGGTAACCAGGCGCAAAGAGATGGCGATAAGGCTTGCGGTGGGAGCGAGCGGCTGGCGCCTGGGCCGTCAACTACTGACCGAAAGCCTGTTGCTGGCATCGGCCGGCGGCGCCGCCGGATTGCTCCTTGCGCCCTGGCTTGTGACATTGCTGGTAAAGACGCAGGCGCGGTTGGTGACGGCGCAGACTCTGCTTGACGAAGGCCTGGACCGGCGCGTGCTCCTGTTCACCGCGTTCACAACGCTGCTGGCCGGAGTCGTGTTCGGCATCGTTCCCGCGTGGCAAAGTTCGAGAGCCGATCTAATTCCCGCGTTGAAGGAGGAGGGCGGCGTTTCAAATCGTCGTGACGGCCGGTTCAACCTTCGCAGCCTGCTTGTCGTCGCGCAACTCGCGCTGGCGATAGTCGTCCTGATCGGGGCGGGGCTGTGCATAAAGACCGTTCGGAATCTGGTGGCGATCGATCCCGGCTATCAAGCAAAAAATCTGCTCGTCGTGCCGCTCGAACTGGAAGAGAAAAAGTACAATGAGACGCGCGGACGCGGCTTGCAACAGGAGGTGATCGACCACCTCGCTTCAATCCCTGGAGTGGAAGCGGTCAGTTACGGGCTTGTGACGCCAATCAGCGGAAGCCGGTATGTGAGCACGCTGTTCGTCGAGGGCCGCCAGCCGCTGCCCGACGAGCAGATGGCATTCGACGCAAACTTCGTCGGCCCGCGCTAT
Source organism: Blastocatellia bacterium (assembly GCA_049273855.1). Classification (GTDB taxonomy): domain Bacteria; phylum Acidobacteriota; class Blastocatellia; order UBA7656; family UBA7656; genus Onstottus_B. Next base: position 53,275 of record JBASRN010000181.1, on the reverse strand, counting down.
CACGAAACGATGGGGATTCGTCTGGCACAAGGGCGCGGCTTCACTGAGCAGGATCGCGCGGGTGCGCCGCGTGTGGTGATCATCAACGAGGCGATGGCGCAGCGGTTCTTCCCCGGCGAGGACGCGATGGGCAAGCGGTTGAACCTGGGTCCCGGCCAACAGCCGCTCGAGATTGTGGGAATAACCAGCGACATCAAGCATCACGAACTGACGGAGGCGCCGCTCCCCCATTTCGATTTGCCCGCGTTGCAGCGTGGTTACGACGCGTACACTAACGTCCTCGTGCGCGCGAAGGGCCGGCCGGTCGATTTGATCCCGGCGGTTCGCGGCGAGATCAAGGCGATCGATTCGTCGCTGCCGGTCTCCGAAATCAGGGCGATGTCGGAGCAGATAGGCAACACGCTGGCGGCGACTCGTCTGGCTTCGACGCTCGTCGGTGTTTTCGGTGTGGTCGCGCTGCTGCTGGCGGCGATCGGGTTGTATGGCGTGATGGCGTATACGGTCAGCCGGCGCACTCGCGAGATTGGCATCCGAGTAGCGCTGGGCGCCAGTTCGCGGGAAGTGATGTCGCTGGTCATCAGACAAGGCATGGTGCTTACGGTGCTTGGAGTGATGGCTGGTTTGGTTGCAGCATTCATATCGACGCGCCTGACGGAGGGCTTGCTCTACGGCGTGAGCCCGACCGACCTTTCGACCTTCGTGGTCGTCGCATTGCTTCTGTCGGGTGTGGCGCTCGCGGCCTGCTGGATTCCCGCGCGCCGCGCGACGAAGGTCGATCCGATGATCGCGCTAAGATACGAATGAAGATCGAGGGTAGAAGATCGAGAATAAAAACCGAAGATAAGACGGATCGAGGATACACGATCGGGGATCGAGGATCGAAGGGGCACTCCAGCGGAGTGCAATGTTTGCAGAGAACCCTGGGGTTGATCCTCTGCCTCACCGACCAATCCCTGAACGTCGTGTGTAGGATGTCACATACTATGCCCACCCTCGGCGGGCGTTAAGCGCGGGACCGTGTTTCACGAATCCGGGACGGGCCTGTCCCATAACCGGCAGGGCGAAGAAGTCCGGTCGGTTTGAGCCCTTGAGACTCATCAGTTATAGCTCATATTCGAGAGGGCACGACAGTTGATTCTAATCCGATCCGCTGGGTTGGGCTGCGCAAGGTTCGCGGTTCAGCGTTCAGGGTTTCCGGTTCAGGGTTCACGGTTTGTGACTCTGCGTCGAAAAATCTGATTCTCACGTTCAAACCCTGAACCCTGCACCCTGAACCCGGACCACTAAACCGACACCTGGGAGGAACGATGCAAACTCTCTTACAAGACTTGCGCTACGCGATTCGAACGATGACGAACAATCGCGCATTCACGGCGGTAGCCGTGCTGGCACTGGCGCTGGGCATCGGGGCAAACACGGTGATCTTCAGCGTGGTCAACGCTGTGTTGCTTCGTTCGCTTCCCTTCCCCGACCCGGATCGGATCATCATGGTTTTCGAGAGCGACCTTCAGAAACCCAGCCAGGAAGCCATCGCTGCCGCGAACTTCCTGGATTGGCGAGATCAAAACCAGGTCTTTGAAAACATGGCGGCTTACAGAGAGGAGACCTTCAACCTCACCGGAACGGACCGGCCCGAACGCGCGGCGGGTGTCGTGTCGACCGCCGATCTCTTCCCGGTCCTTGGCGTCACGCCGATCCTGGGTCGCGTTTTTCGGGCAGATGAGGAGAATCTCGGCGGCGGCCGGGTCGCGGTCATAAGTCAGAACTTATGGGAGCGCCGCTTTGCTTCGGACCCGAATGTCATTGGGCAGAAGCTTGCATCCAACAGCGAGTCCCTGACGATCATCGGAGTGATGCCCGCCGGCTTCAGGTTTCCGTGGGAATCCGATCTTTGGATTCCACCGCGGCAATTCGTCCCCGAACACGTATTGAACCCTACGGTGAACATGTCGGCCAATCGCGACAGTCACTACCTCAGCGCGATAGCCCGCCTCAAGCCGGGCCAGACGCTTCAGCAAGCGCGCGCGAATATGGACGCCGTCGCTCGCCGCTTGGAAGAGCAAAACCCAAATGAAAACGGGGGTCGCGGCGTGAGCCTGGCGACGCTGCGTGAACAGAGCGTCGGCGACGTTCGGCCTACTCTTCTCGTCTTGTTTGGCGCCGTGGGCTTTGTGTTGTTGATCGCCTGCGCAAATGTCGCAAACCTGCTGCTCGCGCGAGCCGCAACCCGGCAAAAGGAGATAGCAATTCGTACCGCGCTTGGCGCAACGCGTTTCAGGCTCGTCAGACAGTTGCTAACAGAAAGCGTGCTGCTCGCGTTGCTGGGGGGAGGGTTCGGCTCGCTGCTGGCGATGTGGGGAATCGGTCCTCTGATCTCCCTGATGCCCTCGGGTATCCACGGCGCGAAAGACATCGGGATCGACGGACTGGTGCTTGGGTTTACGCTGGCGGTCTCGCTTCTGACCGGTGTCGTCTTCGGTCTGTTTCCCGCGTTGCAAGCCACAAAGAGTGACTTGAATGAATCGCTCAAAGAAGGAGGGCGTGGCGGAAGCGCGGGCGCGCGCCGCAATCGCGCTCGCAGCCTGCTGGTTGTCTCCGAGATCGCGTTGTCGATGGTGCTGTTGATTGGAGCCGGCTTGATGACAAGGAGCTTTATTAGACTGGAGCAAGTCAATCCGGGTTTTGAAACAAGAAACGTGATGACCATGCGTCTCTCTCTGCCCGCAGCTCAATATCCGGATAGCCGCAGGCGGGCCGCGTTCTTTCAACAGGTCATCCAGCGGCTCCAGTCGATCCCGGGCGTACAGTCCGGAGCCGCCATTTCGCGTCTCCCTCTAACGCCGGGGAACAGCGGTCGCGGCGTGACCATTGCCGGCCGCGTCACCGATGGTTCGGGCGAGGGTCCCAGCGCCGACTACCGAGTCATAAGCGCCGATTATTTTAGCGTGATGGGTGTTCCGGTTTTCAAGGGTCGCTCATTCACCGAAGCCGACAACAGCGATGCCCCGCCCGTAGCAGTTATCAACGAAACTATGGCCCAGCGTTACTGGCCCGGCGAAGACCCGCTCGGCCAGCGTATGCGGATCGAGGACGACGATCCGTGGATGGAAATCGTCGGCGTCGTGGGAACCGTAAAACACTTTGGGCTGGACTCCAAGTCAAGGCCTGAATTCTATGTCCCTTATCCTAATGATCCCTGGCCGTTCATGACCGCCGTCATCCGGAGCACTTCGAATCCCACGAGCCTGGCCGATGCGATGCGGAACGCAGTTTGGGCGATCGATAAGGACTTGCCCGTCCCGGACATAAAGACGATGGAGCAACTTCTTTCCGGTTCAGTCGCGGGGCGGCAGTTCAATATGCTGTTGCTCGGCACCTTTGCCGCAGTTGCATTGGTGCTTGCATCAGTAGGCATTTACGGAGTGATGTCGTATTCAGTCACGCAGCGCACTCACGAGATTGGAATTCGAATGGCCCTCGGCGCAAGACAATCTGACGTGGTCAAGCTTGTGGTCGGGCAGGGAGTAATCCTCGCGCTGATCGGCGTAGGAATAGGATTGGCCGGTGCGCTGGCGTTGACCCGGGTGCTGGCAAGCTTGCTTTTTGAGGTTGGCACAACCGATCCTGCGACTTTCCTGGCGATTTCAATACTGCTGACCGGAGTGGCTTTGGGAGCCTGTTTCGTGCCAGCCCGAAGGGCGGCAAAGGTAGATCCGCTGATCGCACTGAGGTACGAGTAGGTTCAGGGTTTCTGGTTTCTAGTTTCCGGTTCGTGAATTGGAACGATTTAGACCTTTCAAGGTCGGACCAGAAACCAGAAACTAGAAGCAAAGGCGATGAGCCCAGAAGCACTCAGGTTGGAACTCCTCCGAATGCGCGATGAGGATCAGACGCTGCGGGCGGAGCTTGCCGATGATGGATCGTTGTTCGACGGCTACCACCCACGCGTGAAAGAAGTGCATCGGCGCAATGCCGCGCGGCTGGCCGAGGTGATCGACCAGCACGGCAAGAGTTTGAGGTCTGGGCGCGCAAAGCCGGATGGCGCGAATAGGAAACTTGAAACCATAAGGCGGGCCGAGTCACCTACGAGGACTGAGGACTGAGGATGGGGGATTGAGGATAGAGGATGGAGGATCGAGGATCGAGGATAGGGATAGACCGATGACGACTCTATTGCAGGACCTGCGTTACGGCACCCGAATGCTGATCAAGAATCCTGGGTTCACCCTGGTCGCGGTGCTGGCACTGACGCTCGGCATCGGAGCGGACTCGGCGATCTTCAGCGTGGTCAACGCAGTGCTGCTTCGGCCGCTTCCCTACCCCGACTCTGAGCGACTGGTCGTCTTGCGTGAGCGCAGCCCGCAGATTGAAGGGATGTCGGTGGCGTATCCGAACTTCATCGACTGGCGCGACCAGAACAACTCGTTCGAGAACCTCGGCGTTTTTCGCCGCCAGAGTTATAGCCTGACCGGCAGCGGCGAGCCCGAGCGGCTTACCGGCTGGCAAGTCTCGGCTGATGTTTTTGTGTTGCTGAAAGCGGCTCCCGCGCACGGACGGGTGTTTACCGGCGACGAGGACAAGGCCGGAGCAAATCCGGTCGTCGTGTTAAGCCACGGTTTGTGGCAGCGGCGATTTGGCGAAGACCCGAATATCATCGATCAAGCCGTTACGTTTGATGGGCGCGTTTTCACGGTCATCGGAATCATGCCTCCCGGCTTTGAGTTTCCGGGCCGCGGCACCGAGTTGTGGACGCCCGTCGGACAATCCTCGAGAGATCCGGGCTGGGAGAATCGCGGCAATCATCCGGGACTAACCGGCATCGCCCGCCTCAAGCCCGGCGTAAGCATCGAACAAGCTCGCGAAGATATGGAGGTCGTCGCGACCAACCTCGAACGGCAGTACCCCGACTCAAACACGGGCAATCGCATCACCGTCACTTCCGCTCTCGAGAATGCGGTTCGCACAATACGACCGGCGCTGTTGGTGTTGTTGGGCGCTGTAGGGCTTGTGCTGCTGATTGCATGCGCGAACGTGGCTAACCTGTTGCTCGCCCGCGCAACGACTCGGCAAAAGGAAATTGCGATTCGCACCGCGCTGGGCGCGAGTCGCGGGCGCATCATTCGCCAGTTGCTTACTGAAAGCAGTTTGCTTTCGCTGGCAGGCGGCGCGCTCGGACTCTTGTTGGCGCGATGGGGAGTGAAGCTGATAGTGGCGATCAGCCCGAACAGCATCCCGCGTTCGCGCGAGATCAACCTCGACTTTCGCGTGCTCGCATTCACCATCGGGGTGTCGTTGTTGACCGGCATCATCTTCGGGCTGGTGCCGGCGCTTCAATCAAGCAAGCCTGATCTGAACGAAACGCTGAAGGACGCGGGTCGCGGCTCGACCGGCGGAAGGCACCTGTTCCGAAGCGGTCTCGTTGTTTCGGAGGTAGCGCTGACGCTTGTGCTGCTGATCAGCGCCGGTTTGATGATTGTGAGTTTTTATCGTTTGCAGCAGGTGGATCCGGGGTTCAACCACGAGCGCCTGCTGACGTTCAGCGTTTCATTGCCTTCGAAGAAATACCCCGAAGATCCGCAGAGGATCAGCTTCTATGAGCAGCTCGCCGAGAAGCTTCGCCGGCTGCCGGGCGTGCAAACAGTCGGGCTTTCATCGGGGCTGCCGCTCGGCAACAACGGCTGGCAGACTTCCTTCAGGGTTGACGGCCAGCCCGAGCCTGAGCCGGGTAAGACTCCGCTCACCGAGGCTGTAATCGCCAGTCCTGAGTACTTCCAGGCAATGGGCTTGATTGTCCTGAGCGGACGCAACTTCAGCGAGCAGGATGTGAAAGATGCGCCGCGTGTCACCTTGATCGACGAAGAGTTTGCGCGCCGCTACTGGCCCGGCGAAGAGGCCGTCGGCAAACGCATAAGAACAGGCGGCGATGGTCCGCCGGTAACCGTTGTGGGCGTCGTTCGCCGGGTAAAAATGGACGGACTCAACGACGATTCCAATCGCGTGCAGTCTTACTATCCGTTTCGACAACTCCCTCGCGGCGGAATGATCGTGGTCGTCAAGACCGCCACCGACTCCATGAGTCTGGTTTCGGGAGTGCGGGAACAAGTGCTGGCGATCGACCCCGATCAGCCGGTTTTCAACGTCAACACAATGGAGCAACTGCGCTCCGATTCGATCGCGCCGGACCGCTTGAACCTGATGCTGCTCGCGAGCTTCGCCGCAGTCGCGTTGATACTTGCGGGAGTCGGCATCTACGGGGTGATGGCTTATTCTGTCACGCAGCGGACGCACGAGATAGGCATTCGCATGGCGCTCGGCGCTCGGCCGAGCGACGTGCTGGGCATGGTGATTCGGCAGGGCATGAAGCTGGCCGTCATTGGACTCGCGATCGGGCTTGCGGGGGCGTGGATTGCGACGCGCGCGATGGCCAGCCTGCTGTTTGGAGTAAGTGCGACCGATCCGCTGACCTTCGCGGCGATCTCGGTGTTTTTTTTCGGAGTCGCCCTCGGAGCCTGTTTTGTGCCGGCTCGCCGAGCTACAAGAGTCGATCCGATGATCGCGCTAAGGTACGAGTAGTTTCTGGTTTCTGGTTTGTGGTGTCTGGTTCCTGACCTTGAACCTGCAAGGCTGCTTCAAGTTTATCGAAGAAGAAACCACAAACCAGAAACCACGGAGGCCTAATGGAAACCCTGCTTCAAGACTTACGCTACGGCGCTCGGATGCTGCTCAAGAGCCCGGCGGTCACCGCAGTCGCCATTCTTTCGCTTGCCCTGGGCATCAGCGCCAATACGGTGATCTTCAGCGTGATTAACACCGTGCTGCTCAAATCGCTGCCTTACACGGATGCTGCTGGAATTGTTCTCGTGTGGGGCGACACGCCGAATGAAGGTACTCATCGCAATCAGGTTTCCGCCACCGATGTCGACGACTGGCGGAACCAGAACAGTGTCTTTGAGGATGTCGCGACTTACTCGAGCTGGCGGCCGATTCTTTCAGGGGCGGGCGAGCCCGAACGAGTTCCCGCGATGCAGGTCGGCGATGGCTACTTCAGCATCATGAAAGGCGAGCCGGTTCTCGGGCGCACCTTCTTACCCGAAGAACAAGAAGACGGCAAGGACTTCGTCGTCATTCTCGGTCATGGCTTGTGGCAGCGGAGTTTCAGCGGCGATTTAAACATTATCGGCAAGACGGTCCTGCTCAACAGCCGGCCCTACACAATTGTCGGAGTGCTGCCCGAGAGTTTTCGATCTCTTCCGACGAGCCTCATTGACGAACGCGCCGAATTCTACCGTCCGGTCGCCGAAAAACATGACAACGAGGAACGGAGCTCGCGCCACCTTCGAGCGATCGCCCGGCTCAAATCCGGCGTGCCTCTCGCGCAGGCACAGGCGGAGATGACCCTTATCGCGAAGCGTCTGGAGCAGGAGTACCCACGAGACAACACGGGTTATGGCGTGAGGCTGGTCTCGCTCGGCGAAGATACAGTCGGCGGGCTGCGCCCAACGCTGTTGATGCTGTTTGGCGCGGTCGCTTTCGTATTGCTCATAGCCTGTGCCAACGTGGGTAACCTGCTGCTCGCGCGTTCGGCTGCTCGTCAGAAAGAGATAGCTATTCGATCAGCGCTTGGCGCGGCGAGGCGGCGTCTGGTGCGACAACTTCTTACTGAAAGCGTAATGCTGGCGTTGGCCGGCGGCGGACTGGGACTGCTCTTTTCGCTCTGGGGAGTCGGGCTCGTCGAATCGCTCGGTTCCAAGGTAAACCCGATGCTCAACAGCATCCCGATAGATCTGCGTGTGCTCGGATTCACGGTGGCTATCTCGGCGCTGACGGGTATTGTATTTGGACTTGCGCCCGCGCTTCATGTATCAAAGCTTGATCTAAACGAATCGCTCAAAGACGGCGGACGCAGCTCGCGCCCAGGAGCGAGCCGCAATCGGTTGCGCGGCGCACTGGTCCTTTCCGAAGTCGCTATGGCGCTCGTGCTCCTGATCAGCGCCGGGTTGCTGATCAAGACTGTGATCCGGCTGCGCGACGTTAACACCGGATTCAATCCGGAGAACCTCCTAACCATGAACGTCGCGCTGCCGAATGCCAAGTATCCAAACGCCCCTACGTGGATTGCTTTCTACAATCAGATCATCGAGCGTATCGAGTCTCTCCCCGGCGTGAAGGCGGCTGGGGTGACCAGCGTCCTTCCATTCAGCGGCAACTTCGATGGCAGAGGCCTGGCAGTGGAGACGCGCCCGAAACCTCGCGGTGAAGAGATCAGCGTGGATCTTTACATCGCGACGCCGGGCTATTTGCGAGCGGTGGAGATTCCGCTGCTCGAGGGCAGGACCCTCGCTGAACAGGATGTCGAGGCTTCCCCGCTTGTGGCGCTTGTCAATAAGACGATGGCCGAAGAGCTTTGGCCGAACGACGACGCGATTGGGAAGCGAATCAAGTTTCCCGGTTCAGACAAGCGGCCGCAACCGTGGCGAACGGTCGTCGGCGTGGTAAGCGACGTCGCCCAATACGGACTCGACCGCAAGCCGCCGATGCAACTCTATCTGCCCGAATCGCAGTTCCCCACTTCGTTCATGACGTTGGTCGTCCGAACGGGTTCGAATCCGGCGGGGATGACCGCTGCGATTCGCAATGAGATTCTTGCCGTCGACAAAGACCAGGCGGTTTTCAAGATCGCTAGTATGGAGCAACTGCTCGGGGACTCCATTTCGCTGAGGCGATTCTCCATGCTGCTGCTGATCGTTTTTGCGTGCATCGCATTGACGCTTGCGGCGGTCGGCATCTACGGAGTGATTACGTACTCGGTCTCGCAGCGCTCACACGAGATAGGGATTCGCATGGCGTTGGGGGCTGGCAGGAAAGACATACTCAAGCTGGTCATTGGACAGGGCATGACCCTGACACTCGCAGGCGTCGCTATCGGGCTCGGGGCGGCGTTTGGGTTGACACGCGTGATGGAGGGCTTGCTGTTTGGGGTCAGCGCAACCGACCCTGTGACGTTTGTAGTGATTTCAGCCGTGCTGGCCGGAGTGGCTCTGGGAGCTTGTTTCGTTCCAGCGCGCCGAGCGTCCAAAGTCGATCCGATGATTGCCCTCAGATACGAATAGGAAAATGCATGAATTCAATACTGCAAGACGTGCGCTATGGCGTGCGAATGCTGCTGAAGCGGCCCGGCTCTACTTTAATGGCCGTGATTGCGCTGGCGCTCGGCATCGGCGCCAACACCGCCATCTTCTCGGTGGTCAACGCCGTGCTGTTCAAGCCGCTGCCCTACCCGAATCCAGAGCGTCTGGTGCGGCTCTTTGAGAGCAACAAGACGCAGCCTAAATTCCCCCTATCGCCCGGCAATTTTTTGGATTACCGCGACCAGAACACGTCGCTTGAAAACTTCGCGCTCTACACGCGCAGCGATCTGGAACTGTCACTCGGCGACCTGCCCGAACAGTTGTCGGCAATGCGCGTATCGGCGAGCTTCTTCGATACGCTGGGCTTTCAGCCGCTGCTTGGCCGTGAGTTCCGCCGCGAGGATGAAGCACCCGGCAATACGCACGCGGTAATTCTCAGTCACAGCTTGTGGCAGCGGCGCTTCGCGAGCGACTCGGAGATCGTCGGCAAGGCCGTCGCGGTGTCGGGCGAACCCTTCACCATCGTCGGTGTCATGCCGGCCGGCGTGCAACACGTCGGCGGAGATTACCGCTCAACGCCGCACGGCGAAAGCGTCGACGCGTGGTGGCCGATGGAGCTGAGCGCGAAATCGCGGCGCGGCTCCCATTACGTCAACACCATCGGGCGCATGAAAGCGGGCGTGACGCGCGAGCAAGCCGAGGCGGATTTCAACGCGATCGCCGAGCGACTGGCCGAGCAATACCCGAACACCAATACCGGCTGGCAGATTCGCATACAGGCGCTCCATCAGGAGATCGTCGGGCGAGCGCGCCTCACGCTGCTGGTGCTGCTTGGCGCGGTCGTATTTGTGCTGCTGATCGCTTGCGTCAATGTGGCGAATCTACTGTTGGCGCGCGCCACGACACGTGAGCGTGAGATGGCCGTGCGCGCGGCGTTGGGCGCCGGGCGGATGCGGCTCATCCGCCAGTTATTGACCGAGAGCTTGCTGATCGCGGTGCTTGGCGGCGTTGCCGGATTGCTGCTGGCCAATTGGCTGATTGATGCACTCATCGCGCTCGGCCCATCACAACTGCCGCGCCTGCAAGCGGTCACAATCGACTGGCAGATTCTCGGCTTCACGCTCGCCGTCACTCTGTTGACGGGGCTGCTGTTCGGGCTGGCGCCGGCCCTGCAGGGCGCGAAGCTGAACCTTAACGAACTGCTCAAGGAGGGCGGCCGCGGCGGCGCGGGCGGAGCACGGCAGCGCCGTTTGCGTGACGCGCTGGTGGCGGCAGAGGTGGCACTGGCGCTCGTGCTGCTGGTCGGTGCGGGGCTGCTGCTGCGCAGCTTTTTGAAGCTGCAGCAGACCGATCCGGGATTCAAACCCGAAGGCGTGCTGACGATGAGCTTGTCGTTGCCGGCAGCGCGGTATACAAAGCCCGAACAGGTCGTCTCCTTTTACCAGACGTTGATCGAACGAGTTTCAAGCCTGCCGGGAGCCGAAGCAGCCGGTGCCAGTTCTGATCTGCCTTGGAGCGGCTATGACGAGAACACCGGCTTCAATATTGAGGGCAAGAGCTTTCCTCCGAACCAGGAGCCGGAAGCGCGCTATCACTTCGTCACGTCTGAATACTTCCGTACGGTCGGCGTGCCGCTTGCCGCCGGTCGCTGGTTGAATTATGGCGACACCGACCACAAACCAGCGGTCATCCTGATCAATGAGAGCTTGGCGCGTCGTTACTGGCCCGCCGAGGATGCAGTCGGCAAGCGCATCACTTTTAGGAGTGAGCCGAAGGAAAACGACTGGATAAGCGTGGTGGGCGTGGTCGGCGACGTTAAGGATTATCCTGACTCGCGCGAAGCGCATCCGGCCCTCTACTGGGCGCACGCGCAGCAGGCGTCAAGAGAGATGTTTCTCGCCGTCCGCACAGATGGCAATCCGTTGTCCCTCGTGGAAGCCGTGCGACGCGAAGTCCAGACACTCGACAAGGATCTGGCGATGAGGGACGTCCGCGCGCTGGATACGGTTGCCGGCGCAGCGTTGGCCGGACAACGCTTCACGCTTCTGCTGGTCGGCCTCTTCGCGGGGACGGCGCTGCTTCTGGCGGCGGTTGGCATCTACGGCGTGATGGCCTACCTGGTCGCGCAGCGCACGCACGAAATCGGCATTCGCATGGCGCTCGGCGCGCGGACGAGCAACGTGCTGCAACTCGTCGTCGGGCAGGGGATGCGCATGGCGCTTATGGGCATGGGGATTGGGCTTGCCGCAGCGTTCGCGCTGACGCGAGCGATGGCGAGTCTGTTGTTCGGCATCGCACCAACTGACCCGCTGACCCTTATCACCATAACCATCCTGCTGGCGGCAGTGGCGCTCGTGGCCTGTTACATCCCGGCCAGGCGAGCAACGAAAGTAGACCCGATGGTGGCGCTCAGGTATGAGTAGGTTTCGGGTTGCTGGTTTCGGGTTTCGGGTTTCGGTTTCGGGTTTCTTAAACCTAACTCGAAACGCGGAGCCACGAACCAGAAACCAGAAACTAGAAACCAGAAACTAGGAAACTGTCATGGAAACGCTCTTTCAAGACTTGCGCTACGGCGCACGCATGTTGCTCAAGCAACCCGGCTTCACGGTCGTCGCGGTCATCGCGCTCGCCTTGGGGATCGGCGCCAACACCGCTATTTTTAGCGTGGTCAACGCGATTCTGCTGCGGCCTCTCAACTACAAAGATTCCGAACGGCTGGTTCAGGTGTATCACAACTACCCCAAGCTTGACCTGAAAGCCTCGGTGTCGGCCAGCGGCTATTCGCACTACCGCGATAACGTCGATTCGTTCGACGCGATCGGCGCGGCAACCGGCTGGCCGGTGAACCTGACCGATAGCGGTGATCCCGAACGCTTGCCTGGCATGGCCGTCACACACACCTTCTTCTCCACCCTTGGAGTGGAGGCGGCGCGAGGCCGTCTTTTTGCGCCTGAAGAAGATCAACCCGGGCGGAATCGAGTTGTCGTGCTGAGCGATGCTCTGTGGAAACGGCGCTTCGGGGCCGACCCGAATCTGATCGACAACACAATCAGACTGAACGGCGAGAACTACAACGTCATCGGCATAATGCCGCCTGATTTCCAATTCGGCCGCGAGTTCGGGCAGGTTATGGAACTGTACTCGCCGATAGCCTTCACGCCGCAACAGTTGGATCCGGGTCGATGGCGAAATGAGTTCCTGTTTGTGATCGCCAGGCTCAAACCAACCGTGACGCTCGAGCGGGCGCAAGCCGAGATGGACACCATTGCGGCAAACGTGCGCGAGCAGTACTTCGGCGGCGGCGACGCGAACGATCCGAGCAGTTGGGGATTGCTGTTGCGGTCGATGCGCGAGAACGTCGTTGGCGAGATTCGGCCGGCGTTGCTGGTGTTGCTGGCGGCGGTCGCCTTCGTTTTGCTGATCGCCTGCGCAAACGTCGCAAACCTGCTATTGGCGCGCGCGGCGCTTCGCCATAAGGAGATTGCGATTCGGTCGGCGCTGGGCGCCGGACGCGGGCGCGTAATTCGCCAGTTGCTGACCGAGAGCGTGCTGCTGGCAATCCTCGGCGGGGGACTCGGGTTGGCGCTGGCCTATTGGGGCATGTCTGCCCTGCTTTCGCTAAACAAAGACGGCATTCCTCGTTCGCATGAGATCGGCCTCGATGCCCGCGTGTTGTTTTTCACACTTGCGGTTTCGTTGTTGACCGGCGTGCTGTTCGGCCTGTTCCCGGCGTGGCAAACCTCGAAGACCGATTTGCACGCCGTGTTGAAAGAAGGCGGGCGAAGCGGTTCAGCGCGTCGCAGCGTGCGCGGACTCTTTGTTGTAGCTGAAGTGGCGGCGGCGCTGGTGTTGTTGGTCGGAGCCGGGCTGCTGTTGAAGAGCTTTAAGAAACTGCAGGAGGTCGATCCCGGCTTCAAACCGGACCACCTGCTCACCATGCAGGTTGCCTTGCCGGCAACCAAGTACAAAGATCCGCAACAGATCGATGCCTTTTACGCCCAGGCGCTGGAAAAGGTCAAAGCGTTGCCCGGCGTTGAGTCGGCCGGCGTCTCCACCAGCGTGCCGATGAGCGGATCGGGCTCGAGCGGCAGCTTCTCCATTGAAGGCCGGACGGTAGCGCCGGGCGAAATGTCGCCGTGGGGCAATCGTTGGTTTGCGGGCTCCACCTACTTTCAGACGATGGGGATTCCCCTCCTCAAAGGACGTTACTTTGACGATCGTGATGTGAGGGATGCGCCTCAAGTCGCAATCATAGACGAAACGATGGAGCGCAAGTTCTGGTCCGACGAAGACCCGATCGGCAAACGCATAAGCTTCCAGCGCGACCCGCAAGGCAATACTATCTGGCGAGAGATAGTCGGCGTCGTCGGTCACGTAAAGCAGAAGGGACTTGAAGGAGAATCACCGGTTCAGTACTACATTCCGCATCGCCAGTTATCGGTGGCCGGCGTCTTCCTGGTCGCGCGAACCAGCTCCGATCCGACAAGTCTTGCCGGGGCCGTGCGCGGCGCGATTCAACAGGTTGATGGCGAGCTGCCCGTGTTTAGAGTTACCACCATGGAGCGGATGGTGGCCGACTCGATGACCCAGCGCCGGTTTGCAATGACGCTGCTCGGCATCTTCGCGGTGGTCGCGCTGATCCTGGCTTCGGTCGGGTTGTATGGGGTGATGTCTTACTCAGTCACGCATCGGACGAACGAGATCGGAATACGAATGGCGCTTGGCGCGCGCGTGACTGACGTCCTGGCGATGGTGGTCGGTCAGGGGATGAAGCTGTCTCTGGCGGGAGTAGGGATTGGACTTGCGGGCGCGTTCGCGTTGACCCGGGTGATGCGAACATTGCTCTTTAGTGTGAGCGCGACCGATCCGTTGATCTACGCAGCGGTGGCCGTGCTGCTCGCGGGCGTGTCGCTTGCAGCGTGTTACGTACCCGCACGAAGAGCAACGAAAGTAGACCCGATGGAAGCGCTAAGGTATGAGTGAAGCGCGAGGATCGAGGATGGAGGATGGAGGATAGAGGATAGAGGATAGAGAATTGAAAATTGAAAATTGAAAATTTGAAAGTGGCCGATCAAGGGGTACTTTTCTTACGATCCTGATTCTTCATCTTCATTTTTCGATTTGCAATTCCCCATCCTCCATCCTCCATCCTCGATCCTTCTCACCTCCGGCTGGCAGGAACGTCAAACTGTTCATCCTCAATCGCAACGTTATGCTTAACTTCCGCGATCCGGCGACCCCAGACGCGACCCGGCATTGACCAGCGGATAGTCAAAGGGAGCCTTACGCCGTCCACAACCTGGTAGTCCTCGTAATCTGTCTGGAGGGGAAACGGGCCGAGGACGGTTCTCGCTTCGCGATACCTGCGAACCAGCAGTCCGGTATGCGCGTCGAAATAGAGCTTCTCAGGGTGGCCAGACCGGGGGCTTGCCTCGATAACGTAAACTTCCTTCTCACCCACGGTTGCTTTCCCGGCAGGTTTCATTGTCGGGTACAGCTCTTTCAGCGAAATCTCCTTGTAGAACGTCGCTTCAAGCTCCAGTTCGGTCAGTTGCTCACCGCTGATTTCCTCCCATTTGTTTTTGTCACCCGCCCATCCTCGCTGACCGTTCACTCGAACACTCAATGCGAGGTTCGGGTACGAAGTGATAACCAACAGTTTGTTTGGCGCCTTCTGATAAACCTCCTCCGGCACCAGGATGCCGTCCGCGCCGATACGAGATCCTCTGCTGATTCGGGTCGTCAGCTTTGCCAGCAACTCTCTGCCGCCAACGGCGCGCACATATTGATCCAGTATCTGATCAACCGTCGGCATCGATGGGTCCGATGCGGCGGCCGGTTGCGGGGTCAGCCACGGATTTGTGCCCAAAACGAGTACGCTGTCAGTCGTTGGCTGACCGCGATGACAGGTGTAGCAGGTGACCGCATCTCTCCCGCCGAAGTTTCCTTTGTTGAGATCAAACACCATCTCAATCATGCGGCGGGCGGTCTGCTTCGTGGGTTTGTCGTCTTTGTCGAACTGGTTTGTATGACAATAACTGCACTTCACGCCGAGCGAGCCAGTGAACAAAGCCATCACTTGCTGAAGCTGCGACGCCGGGACGCCTTTCAGCGCCTGTATGTTTCGAAATGCCTGTTCGGCAGTCTTTTCCTGAGCCTGCCGGTCGCTTCCCGCATACGAAGCTGATGATGAAGGAGGGGTGACGGTAGTCTCGGCGGAAAAACCAATACACCCAGCGGTCGCCACGAAGATGAGAACTACAGCCAGCCTGTCGTGCCTTTTCATTGAGAGGTCTCCTTTAGCCCGCGCTGACTCGTTGCCGGTTGATGCTTCTCACAAAAGCCGGCAAGTCACACCGGCACGCCCCGTCAACCGACCTTGTTCGCTCGCATTTCCCTTCCGTCTTCGCGGTAGAGGAGATGCGTAACTGCGCCGCGCTGGTCTTTAGCAAAGACGAACCGGGCGTAATGATGGTCAGTGAAAAACTCGCTCTCAGATTCTGGAAACAACTCGTCCTGCATATCACGCAGTTCGCTGATCAGTCTGTCTCCGGTCTTCTTGATGGTGATTGACAGATTGGAGGGCAAGCCATGTTTCAAGAGGGCCTCGGTATCAGGCGCGTATTCTCCGACGTAAGCGTCGTATGTTGTCGGGTCAGTCTTTGCCATCGCCTTCACAAATTTTTCGACCGTGACGTAACAGAATGCTCGACTAAAGCCGAGCTTCTGGTTGACTGCCATGATTTCGGGTTGGCTCGGAAGGCCAAAGGCGCGAACGGTGCTGTAGCCGCGCTCGCGAGCGTATGCCAGGGCGCGGAGCTTGAGCGCCGTCGCAACGCCCTGTCTCCTGTGCTCGCGCTTCACCCCGGTGAACCCGTGCATGATGCCGCGGGGAATCGGTTCGATGTGATTAAGGTCGGTGAACCCGATGTATTGGCCGTCGAGCTTCGCAATAAAGCACGCATCAGGCAGCACATACTTTCTATCAAACCAGTGGACTACCGACTCGAAAGGGACGGGAGTGAATGGATGGCGCTCTGGATCATCCGGCTTTACCAGGTTGAGAAACTGGTGCAGCTTGTGCAGCGCTTCATCGGCATTGCGATCGCGCTCAGCGGCGAAGGTAGTGATCGTGATCCCGCGCGCTGCGACGCTTTCAGCGACCGGGCTGAGATCGGGATTCTCCGCGGCGGTTAAATCCAGGCGCATGTCCCACACCCGTCTTGTCTCGACAAAGCCTCGCCGAATCAGGAAGTCGAGCACCTCAGTGGCATGCGCATAGTTCCGATGCCACACCGTGATTGCTCCTGCTTCGCCGAGATCGTTCATCAACTGGTCAAGAAGCAGATCGCCGACGCCCGCTTGCAGCCACTTCGGCTCGGTCATCAAAAACAGCCGGTACTTCGGCAGGAAGATCGTCTGCTCTATTGAGCCGTAGCCAAGAATCTGTCCCGTCGCGGCGTGCTCAGCCACGTACTGACGCCGCGTGTAGCGTGCCTCGTCAAACTGCTGACGATTGCGAAGCCACGCCTCCTCGTCCTGGCGAAAGTCGGGAACGAGGCTGTAAACAAATGCGCTGATTGGTTCCCAGTCGGGTCCGGCGTACGGCCGCAATCTGGCGCCCACCCGCTCGGCGAAGTTCTTGTCCCGCGAAGGCCGGTGCTGTTGCAGATCATCTTTGAACATCTCCAGCATTCTCTTCTTCAGCCGCTGCCGCGCCGAATACAGACGTTTGACCACCGTGGAAACCGGCAGATCGAGAAAGGCGCCGATCTCTTTTTGCGAGTATTCATTTATGTAGAACAGCGTCGTGATCAGACGCTCGTGCTCGGGCAGGGCGCCGATTGCCGCGCGCACCTGGTCAGCAAATTCATGCTGCTCGGCCAGCGCGTGCGGGTCGGCGTTCAGAACAGGTTGCGTCGCCACGGCTTCCCGCGCCGTTGGGAAACCTGGTTCCAGCGGAACGAATTGCAATTTCTTCCCGCGTGTCAGCCGGTGGCACTCGTTCAACACAATACGCCTGAACCAGCCGGGAAAGGCTTCCGGTTGTCGCAGTTGCTCGAGCTTCTGCCACGCGGTGATGAAAGCTTCTTGCGCGACGTCTTCCGCCAACCAGAAATCCCTGAGCACGGCGTAGGCGCAGGCGTAAGCAAAATCCTGGAAGCGCACAACGATCTCGCTGAACGATTCCTGCTTTTCCGACGGCGATGATTCCGCGGCAGTCGCTTCGGTAATCAGTCTCCGAATCTCTTTCACTTCGGCATTCCTGCTTTCACAGCCTCCACACATAAGAGCCAAACCGCGGGCTGAACTTTACCACCGGACGAAGGTCCTTTCCCAAAATCAACTGTAAAGCGTGAAGATGGAGGATGGAGGATGGAGGATCGAGGATGGAGGATCGAGGATGGAGGATCGAGGATCGAGGATGGAGGATTGATTTGAAATTGGAAATCCGAAATTGAAAACTGAAAATTGAAAACTGAAAAGCAGAATCGGAAGAATCGAGAAACACGATTGCGACTCCCCAGTTTCAATTTTTCGATTTCAAATACTCAATAATACTCAATTTCAAATTTTCAATCGCCCATTGTCCGTCCTCTATCCTCTATCCTCAATCCTCTATCCTCGATCTTGATCACGCCGAAGGGTTGGCGCCTCCGAAGAGTTTCTTCTCCCGTTCCTGAATCTCCGCCGGTGTCGGGTCTTCGATGTGCGTAGCAATCGCCCACACGAACCCGAACGGGTCTTTCACGTGGCCGTACCGGTCGCCCCAAAACTGATCCGCCAGCGGCATAGTCACTTCGCAGCCGGCAGCTACTGCGCGCGCAAAAACGGCGTCGGCATCCGGAACGTACAAGTGCAGCGCGAACGGCCAGTGTCCCTCCGCTATCGGCGGCGACCCATGTTCCGGAAAGGAGTCGTTGAACATCAAGTCGGAATCGCCTATGCGCACGTGGGCATGCATAAGCTTGCCCGCCTGTCCGGGCGATCGCGACACCTCTACCGCATCGAATGCGCGCTTCAAGAAAGCAATGTACTTCACCGCTCCGTTAACGGTGAGATGAGGCGTCAGCGTGTGAAAGCCTTCGGGGATGTGACTCTTTGATTTAGGCATAGTGGGGCCATGGTAGGACAACCCGCGCCGGTCGGGCAAGCAGTGCTTAAGCCGAAGCAAGCAGCCGGGTCACAGGTGATAATGACGGCCAGGCAGGGATCGAGACTTGTGTGAAACCCCAACCGGAGGGAGCCGAGAGTTTGTCCGCCGTCCGATTGCGCCTCTGTGCCTATTTCTTTTGCGGAAGCAGCGTCACCCTGACATAGTTATTGGTGTTGAGATACGTCTTCGCCGCCTGCTGAATCATCGCCCCGTCGATCTTCTTGTAGTAGTCCGGAATCTTCCAGAACCCTGCGGGATCTTCGCCAGATTGATACCTCAACGCGATCTGATTCAGCAGGTAGTTGTTCAGCTTGCTGTTGGTTTCGAACTCCCGCAGCAGCGCTTCCTTCTCGTCGGTAACCTGCTTTTCGGTTGGCCCGTTCGCTTTTAACTTTGCGATCTCTTGAAAGACCCGCTTGATCAGATCGTCTGCGCGTTCCGGTGCGCATCCGAACTCGATCCTGATCGAGTATTCTGGCCTGGGGTCCTTCTGGTAACTCCGGCTCGCGCTGATGCTGTAGGTCCCGCCCAACTCCTCGCGAATCGTCTCCAGCAATCTCATTTGCAACACCTCCGCCATGGCTCGGATGGCGACTCGGTTCGTTTGGTCGTGTTCGAACGGCCCGGTGAACACGATCGCGTTCAGGCTCTTGGGCTCGATACCCTTCTCGACCTTCTTTTCGATGACACCTGTCGCCGTCCGCGCCCCAACGTCCTTCCACGTCTCTTTCCGATGGATCGAGGGCAGCGCACCCAGATACCGCTCGACGAGCGGCTTCATCGTCGCCAGATCAAAGCTTCCGACAAAGACGAATGTAAAATCGCTCGCATCGGCAAAACGGTCCTTGTAGAACGCCAGCGACTTGTCGAGGTTCCAATCGTCAACCATCGCAGCAGTTGATAGACGTCTCCTGGGGTGATTCTGATATCTCGCGGTCGCGAGCGCCTCGAAATATGCGAACTCGGGTATTGCTGACTGGTTAGCCAGGATGCTTCTCTCCTGAGTCGCCTCGACGGTGAACGCAGTCGGGTCGGCTCGCGGCTGCATGAAGCTGAGATAGATGAGCTGAAACATCGTTTCCAGATCCTTACGGGAGCTGCTGCCGTTCAGGCCTTCTTCGAGTTCGCCGATAAACGGACGCGACGACGCAACTTTTCCCGTCATGACCTTCCGGAGATCGATGGCGTTGAACTTGCCCAGACCGCCGGCGCTGATGACTTGCGTCGCGGTGCTGGCCGGGATGTAGTCCTTGTCGCTCGCCAGTGAGGTGCCGCCGGGACTGCTGGCCCGAAACAGGATTTCATCCTCTTTGAACGTCGTCGGTTTGAGCACCACCTTTACGCCGTTGGACAGCTCCCATTCTGTGATACCGATGGCGTCCTTCGTCATCGTCTTTGCGATCGTGCCGGCCTCTGGGATTGACTCGATCAGCGCCGCGGCAGTGAGCGAATCCACGTACGGTTTCAGCTCTTTTGTCGAGACAGCCTTGATCACCGCCGCCAGCTTAGCCTCGTCCGGGACTGGCAGACCGCTCTTCTCCGGAGCGGTGATGACGACCAACCGGTTTCGATCGGAATACCACTCCCCGGCGAGCTTATTGATCTCCGCGAGTATGATCTCCGGCAGGAAGCGTTTGTGCAGCGCGTACTCGTAGTCGACGCTTGGCAGCGTCTCGTTTTGAAGGAAGTGTCGGACGTACTCATCGGCGCGACTGGAGGCAACAGTGTTTTCCTTTTCAGCAACGTACCGCTCGTAGGTCCGCAGCACATTCTGTTTTTGCCGGTCCAGCTCCGTGGCGGTGAAGCCGAAGCGCGCCACCCGTTCGGCCTCGCCGAGCAACGCATCCAGCCCTCGCTCGATGCCATCCTCCTTAACTATCGCGTTGAGCGAAGCGGTTTCCTTGGTGCGCCCCAGAAAATTCCCGCGGCCCGCGCTCGCAAAGATGAACGGCGCGTCGGGCTTCTGCGCGAGCTCCGAAAATCGCGCGGAAAGCATGCCGGAGAACAGACGGTCGACGATCTGTTGCCGATAGACGCCTACGGATCCCTGCTCGCGCAACGGCAGGAGGTTAGTGACCCCGATGCCCGTAGTCATCATTTCCTTGTCCGACGTAATCGCGTAGACCGTGCCGGGATGGTCCGGCACATCGTAGTCGGGTCGTGGCCGCGGTTTGGCCGCCGCCGGAATCGAGGCGAAGTGAGCCGTGATCAGCTTCTCAATCGCGGCCTTGTCGAAATCGCCGACCGCGACCACGGCCATCAGATCGGGCCGGTACCAGTCCGTGTGGAACTTCTTCAAGCGCTCGGGCTTGCCGCCCTGGATTATCTCCGGCTTGCCTATCGGCAACCGGTCAGCATAGCGCGAGCCCTTGAGTATGATTGGAAATATCTTGTCCGTCATTCGCGCGCCCGCGCCCCGGCTGATCCGCCATTCCTCCATGACGACTCCGCGCTCTTTGTCGATTTCGGTCTGATCGAAGGTGACGTTGTGCGCCCAGTCCTCGAGGATCAGCAGCGCCTTGTCCATCACCTCAGGCCTGTCGGTCGGGACCTGGAGCATATAGACCGTCTCATCAAAACTGGTGTAGGCATTCAGGTCTGCCCCGAACCGCATGCCAAGCGACTCGATGAATTGGATAAGCTCGTGCTTAGGAAAATTCTTGGTGCCGTTGAAAGCCATGTGCTCGACGAAGTGAGCCATCCCCTGTTGATCACCGTCTTCAAGAATTGAGCCGGCCTTGATGACGAGGCGGAGTTCGGCGCGCTTCTCAGGCTTCTTATTGGCGCGGATGTAGTAGCGCAGCCCATTCGAGAACTTGCCCATCGTGATCTGCGGGTCGACAGGCATCTGCTGCGAAAGCGCCGTGGACTGAGCCGTGCTCGTCGCGGCCTGCTGACTGGCGAGCGCCGTGAATTGAGACGTGCTCGTCGAAACTTGCTGCTTCGCACCCCCCAGCCCTGACGCAAACCCTGTCGTAGACCAGGTCGCAACGAACGTCGCAGCAACCACGGCTGCCGTCAGGAGCATCAATCGCACGCGGCCGCGAAGCGTCATGGTTGGACTCAGAACATCGGTCCCGTCTGCATTCTTGCTTGCCATAAGCAGTCTCCTTCTTTACTTCTTACACGTTGACGGTTGCACTAACGCCGGCGGGAGCTCTAAGTTCACCCGCGAGGCAGCGTCTACAGTTTGACCGCAACCTTATTTGGCTTCGAACTCAAGCTACGGAGGTCTACGAGAGGTTTCGGGTAAATTCATTCGTGTGGCCGGCGAGCAGTTTGCCAATGACGTCTGAAGAGGCCCGTGCTTTGGCAGCCGCTGCTCATCCTGGGGATCAAGGCAGCTTCGGGCAATACATCCCAAAGAAAAGACGGCCCGCGTCTAATGCTGATCAGCGGGAATGGTTCCCTTCTCCCGGCGACGTTGTCCGCCCGGTTATCTTTGGAAAGGTGCTGTCTGGACTTAGCAGTTGGATTCCCGTTCCTTTTCTCCTGGACACAGGTGCTGACCGAACAATCTCCGACCTCCGGTCTTAAGTTCGAAAAATCGTAATTCGCAATGCGCAGTCTCGATCTTCAATCCTCAACTCAAGCTCCTGGATCCGAGATGCGGCGATTTCCAATTGTCGCTTGTGTTCAATCGCGCTTTGGCACAGGGTGAGGAAGATGGATCACCGGAATCAGAGACCTGGCTCTGGGCTACCTGCTGGCGACGCTATCCTTCACTTACTGCGTCGCCGGAGCCCCCGCTGATGAATAGCTGCAACAATACCTCTCTTGACTTCATCCCAAGCCTCATCCGGCTCCTTCCAAGTGCTGATCGGTTTTCCGCCAAGAGGCAGGACTTGGAATCGAGCAATTGGGGAACGAAACCAACTTGAGCCTTCGAGAATTATGGGGATGACGGTCGCTTGCCCAGAAGATTGAATAGCGTGAGGCAACTCCACGGTACGAGCATACTTGGATGCCAGGTAGTTAGGGCTAACTAGCAAGAGTATGACATCCGCTCTTTCCAGTTTCTCCTTCAGCTCCGACCGCCCCTTAGCACCCGCGGAGATGTGCGCATCTGCCCAAGGCTCAATCAAGCCTATCTTTGTAAAGGACGCCAAATGCCGAAGGAGTTCCTTCAGATAAGATGAGTCGCGATGTGAATAACTGATGAATACGCTAGCTGCCCGTGTCCGTCTTCGGAGCCCTTTAGGCCTGCCTTCAAGCAGGGCTGCGGAGCCACCCTTTCTTGCTGACGCAACATAGGAGTCGCGGTTCTTAACCAGCTGATCGGTGTTGGCCAGTTTGCTTGCGACAAGCGCTGCTATTGTCTCCATTGCATATCCCATGTCTTCGGGATCCTTTGTGCCTTTTTCAACGACCGGCAACCGCTCTCCGAAACTCCAATACGGAATAGAGGGAACTCGTGTATGGTTAAGAAGTTCCGAAGCACTGACATCTTTGTTCGACCAGTCGGCAAAGAGTGGGCCAAGCCTTTTCTCGAACGTGGTAAGCCACTTCTGCGCTTCCCTGTACTCTACTCGCACCTCCAAGCGCGTGGCCACGGGTAGTACCAAGAGCTTAGCTCTATCAAACGGTAAACCGCTTCGAGTTTCCCGCGCCCGTTCCACTACGCTCAATGCGCCGCCTAGACTCTGTTCATTGGCTGTGAATAATAAGACCAAATAGTCTGGGAGCTGTACGGTGCAGATCCCTCCTATATCGGTAATGCCCGTACGGCTGTCAACTAGCACGAAGTCGAATTCTTTCTTCCACGCTTCGCGTAGTTTTTCGATAAATGCCCCTAGGCCATGTTGCTCATACATCCTGGGCCACTCCAGAGCCTGCATGCGTTGCACATACGATTGATCCTGGAGGCCAGCAGTGATAAGTGATAACGGTCTCTTGATTCGTGGGAGGCGCACGCTTGTGAGAAATCGTCGCCACGATACCTTCTTACCATCCACGTGCCCTTGAATTAACTCAGTCAAGCCTCGAGCATGCCCATCGCGAATCCATCGTTGGAAATACAGATGTAAACCAGGTGCTTCCAGGTCCCAATCAACACAAAGTACCTTATATCCCCAACGCGACAAAAGTGCGCCAACATTGGCCAAGGCAAGTGTTCGACCCGTGCCACCTTTATAGGAATAAAAAGTGAATATGCTACCTTGTTTCATTTCAATCTGGGTAGTTTCACGTTCACGTTTTTGATCGTTCTCGGTCTAACTATAGGCCAATCGCTACGCCAAGCCGGCGCCTTCCGAATAATCTGACCCAACTCTTGGCATACCTCTTGGACTCTTTTGTCGAAAGCCACGAAATCAGCAGTTTCGCGGAAAACCGGATATGGGGTGTTGAAATTTCGAAAATCCTTTGCTTGAGTGTTTTGTGCGTCCAGGGGGAAGTGTTCGCCGTCGAAAAAGGTGACCGGATAAATCAGTCCAAAAGGGTTCTTCGTTGTGCGCATTCTTAGGATCGCTTCGCGTTCGCACATAGAGCGCCATTCGGCCAGGCACCAGCGCGACCTGAAGTACTCGGGCGACCAAACGGCTAGCAAGCAACGTGACCCTCTTAGCGCCCGTTGAAGAGTGGCTGGCCATGCGGACCCTGTTTCGATTTTGCGATCTATGAAGATACTTGGCGAGTAGGGCAGACAGCCTGGGAGCCATTGTTCCAGCGCCGGAAGGAAGTGGTTTGTTACCCACTCCAATACCGGTTTCTCATGCCGATAACTGACAAAGACGTCATGGATGTAATCCCGAGCCATATTCTCTATGACAATCCGGCGAATGGCCGTTCGTCGGAACGGTTTCACCTCAGGGCTCCCTGTGTGGCATCAACCTTACCTGAAGTAACCTGTGGCGACAACCTCAGACTCGTCGTCCTCAGAATCGTCATCGTCGGCTTTGAGCATGTTCTACGTGATGTCTTGACTTCGGATTGACAGAGCTCAGCGGCAAGTAACAAACCGGAACAAGCCTGACGGGCTCGCGTTTAAAGACTCGACTGCCTTCCCGTGACTCAATCAACAACCGGAGAGAGCTTATGCCCAGACACTTGTTGCCAAAGCCGTTGTTTGCGATGGTCGTCGCCCTTACGATCGGGAGCACCGCGCTAGCTGATTCACCAACCAGGCACTCGACGGAATCGCTCGCGCGCCGTGCACTCGCCGCTTCTAAAGCCAAATCCGCCAATGCTGTTGCCGAGCTGCGCTCGATGGGACCTGAGGGATTGCGAGTCTTTCTTGAAACGAATCGCGCCGAGATCGAAGAGGCGCTAAAAACAACAAGCGACTCGCGCAATCACTCGCCTGAGCCCGCGGACATTCAAGTGATGTCGGCGCTTGACTCGATTTGCCAACAGAAGGACTGCTATGCATCGCGGCTCTATTGGTACACAGACCTCGAGCAAGCCAAGTCCGCCGCGCGAGCGCAGGGCAAGCCCATTCTTTCGCTGCGATTGCTCGGCCGCCTGGACGAAGACTTGAGTTGCGCCAACAGCCGCCTCTTCCGAATCACGCTCTACGCAAACGAACAGGTGTCCAGGCTCTTGCGTGAGCGCTTTGTTCTGCACTGGCAATCGGTGCGGCCGGTTCCCAGAGTGACCATCGATTTTGGCGACGGGCGCAAGATGGAGAGGACGCTCACCGGCAACAGCATTCACTACGTGCTCGACTCCGAAGGCCGCGTGATCGACGCGCTGCCCGGAATGTACGGTCCGGGCGCGTTCTTGCGCGAGCTGTCGAGCGCATCATCGGCGGCGGCGGCACTGAACGGGTTGCGAACCGACCAGGAGCGCAGCGACGCGCTGCGTCGATATCACGAGTCGCGAGTTAAGGAGTTAGAGAATGCCTGGATCAGCGACCTGAAGCGAGCCGGGCTTCGAGTAGGGCCATCACGCGAAATTCCAAAGCTCGCGGCGGCCGGTTCAAGTCCGCCGAGCGCTCTGATGGCGGCCGCCGCCGCTATCTCAAAAACCGGGTTGGTCGAGCGGCCCATACTCCGCGGCATGTCGGACAATTCGACGTTGCTCGAGTCAATTGGAAGGGACGCCGCTTGGTCGATGATTGCCGGGTTGCACGCCGAGGACGCGAATCTGGATCAGACAACCCGCACGTTGATGTCGTTCAAAGACCCATCGCTGAAGGGCGCGTCGCTTCAAGCAGCAATCACCGCTCTCGAGCGTGCGGTTGCCGAAGACACCGTTCGCAACGAGTATGTGTTTCGCGTTCGGATTCACCGGTGGCTCGTGAGCGGAGCCGCGGGTTCGGAGGTTACGAGCTTGAACGAGAAGATCTACGCCGAGTTGTTCCTGACTCCGAGCTGGGACGCGTGGCTCGGTTTGCGTCCGGCCGGCGCTTATTCAGGGATCGATAGCGACGGAGTTCGAAGGTGATGCGCGTGGGTGTTCGGCGCAGGCTTGCAGGCTTTGCAATTCATTCGGAGGTCTTTCGTGGAGCAGGTTGGCAGCCGCCAGTAGCCGGTGTACAGTGACGCCGAGCAACGACGGTTGCAAATGAAGAGTTCGTAGTTAAGAGCATGGAGTACAGGCTTTAGCCTGGTCTTGCCTGGTGCGAAACGAACAACCAGGCTAAAGCCTGTACTCCATGCTCTTAACTACGGACTTTTTCCTGGAGGCTTCATGAAAGATTTCGAAACCATTCTGTATGAAACCCCTGACGACCACATCGCTCGCATCGTGTTGAACCGGCCCGAGACGCGAAACTCGCAGGATACCAGGATGCTCTACGAGCTGAACGATGCCTTCGATATCGCCGCGCAGGACGATAACGTCAAAGTCATCATCATCGCGGCGAACGGCCCACATTTTTCCTCCGGCCATGACCTGCGTGAACAGGACCCGCACCAAAGGATGACTGACTTTCGCACCGTAGGCACCTGGTGCGGCTTCACCTGCGCCGGCGCCGAAGCCCAGATGGCGCGCGAAAAGGAAATCTATCTTGGCTTCTGCGAACGCTGGCGTAACATTCCCAAGCCGACGATCGCGGCAGTGCATGGCAAAGTCGTGGCCGGCGGCCTCATGCTGATCTGGCCGTGTGACATCATCATTGCCAGCGAAGACGCGCAGTTTTGCGATCCGGTTGTCAGCTTCGGCATCGGCGGCGTCGAGTTCTTCGCTCACCCGTGGGAACTTGGAGCGCGAAAAGCGAAAGAGCTGCTCTTCACGTCGGATTGGCTTTCCGCGGCAGAAGCGAAGCAGCTCGGGATGGTCAACCAAATCGTGCCGCGCGAGAAGCTGCAAGACGCGGCGATCGAGATGGCTAAGAGAATCACAACCAAATCGCTTTTTGCGCTCAAGCTGACTAAAGAAGCGGTGAATGTAGCTCAAGACGCGCAGGGTCGTGTGCAAGCGATGCAGACGTCGTTTGCGCTTCATCAGCTTGCGCATACGCATTGGCTGACTCTGTATGGAATACTGCTCGATCCCACTAACCTTCCGCCCGAGGCGGCCAGGGCGCTTGACGGGAAGGTGGGGGAGGAACAGAGGTAGTTCACCTCGAGAGCACAATACAAAGCGGTCGCGAGCCCGCGGCGTGCGCTACATCGAAGAGTACAATATACATTCACGCGAAACCGTTGCTGACCTCCCTTCGTATCCTTGATCAAACTCAGGAACACAGGGGAACAGAAAATGCCCAACGCACCACTGCTGATCATAGCCGCCTTCAGTTTGGGAGCGCTATTTCACGACGGGCATTATGGCTCAGTCTTGTCTTCACCGTCAGAGGCGCAAACAGTAGCCATCCAGCAACAACCTCGCACTGTAAAAGGACAAGTCCTTACCTCAGCCGAAACGCCAAAGGTGCGTTTGAAATTCGACAAGGCCCTCAAGTACATCGGCAGCCATGACTTCATCCTTTATGACGTCGCACGCGCCGAGCAGCATTTCCTTGTCGACGCGGACAGACAAGGCCGGATCAAACGAATGTACTGGGTGCAGTTCGAAGGCTACTTGCCCAGTAATACTCACACGTACCGCTACAAGGCCAACAAGACGATCAGTCTGGGGGGGTTCGAGTTCATTGCCGACGCCTACGCCAGAAACGTCAAGGCTAATCCAGGCCGCGCGGACTCTGACGGCAGTCGCGCTCGCGCCTTCCTTGAAAGCAAAGGCTATAGAATGGCGAGTGATGAAGTTCTGTTCCAGCGATTGGTTCACCTGGTGGATGAGACGAAACGCGAAGAACTAATGATTATCTACATAGAGGACTTAGAGGGGACGGGATTGACTGCAAGTGACCTTGCGTCGGGGGGGCGGGCGGCGGCCCAATGGGATTCGATATCCAAAGCGCTCCTGGAACGCGCTGCAAAGGGAATGGACGTGTCGAGATAATTTCGGTCCGAGCGTTCGTCCTCGAGCTATCCATAGAGGAGGTGTTGATGCGAACTCAAGGAGAGAAAGGAAGCGTCTTTCGCGCGCTCCACCAACGGGCCAGCGCCTTTATTATTCCAAATCCGTGGGACATCGGGACGGCGCGGTTGCTTGCGCATCTGGGCTTTGAAGCCCTGGCCACTACCAGCGCAGGGTTCGCATTTTCCATAGGACAGCGTGATAACACGGTCGGACGTGACAAGATGATGGAGCACGTCCGCGAGATCGTCTCGGCAACTGACTTGCCCGTAAGCGCCGATCTCGAGAACGGCTTTGGCGATGATCCTGAAACGGTCGCAGAGACAATCAGGCTTGCGGCGAGCGCAGGGCTGGTGGGCGGCTCGATCGAAGATTCCACGACTCGCCGGGATGATCCGATCTACGGCCTGCAACACGCGGCCGAGCGCGTCCGAGCGGCGGCCGAGGCGGCGCGCTCGCTTCGGTTTCGTTTCACGCTGACGGCGCGAGCCGAGAACTATCTCTTCGGGCGGCGCGATCTGAACGACACCATCAACCGGCTTCAAGCCTACCGCGAGGCGGGGGCGGACGTGCTTTATGCGCCGGGACTTGCGACTAAGGAGGACATCGCAGCAGTGGTCAGTTCGCTGGATCGCCCGCTGAATGTGTTGATGGGACTCGAAGGCGTTCGGCTGACCCTCGCCGAGCTTTCGGAGATTGGAGTGAAGCGCGTCAGCCTGGGCAGCGTGCTCTCTCGGGTCGCGCTCGGCGCGTTTCTTCGAGCTGCGCGAGAAATGCGAGATCTCGGGACATTCACTTTCGGGGACGACACGGTGAGCTTTCGGGATCTGAGCAAGATGTTCGGCGACTCCAGGTAACCGTGGTGTCCCATCGCTGCCCAATCTCTGCGCGCATAGAACGCTACTAAGGACCGTCTCAACAAACCGAGAATGGCTAAGTTCTTCATTCTAGTGATCAGGCCACAAGCTGGAATTCTCATGCTCCTTTTTCATGATCATCTTTATCTCCTTCACAGTCTTTCGAAAGCGTGAAGCCACGTTGTTCTCCTCCTTGAGGTCGTTCAGCAGATCATATAGTTCGAACTGACCATTTGGACGCTTTCGGACTCCTTTCCAGTTTCCAATGCGAACGGCTTGCAAAAAGCCTTTGTCGTTCTTTTCACGGAACTCCCAGTATAAAGGCATGTGTTGAGGCTGTTGCGCTCCGATCAAGGTTGGCAAGATCGAGATGCCGTCAATGGGGTCGGCAATATTTGCGCCAGCTATTTCGGCCACTGTCGGCAGGAAATCCCAAAACGCCCAGACTTGCCGGCTTACCTGCGCGGGTTGAATCGTTCCCGGCCAGCGCACGATCATCGGGACGCGGAGGCCGCCTTCATACAGCTCGCGTTTCCCTCCCGATAACGCGCCATTGCTATTGAAGAAACCGCTGGTCTCAGGACCATTGTCACTACTGACAACAATAACCGTGCTATCGTCGATAACCTTTTCCTTTAGAAGTGCAACGATCCGGCTCACATCTGTATCGAACCGCGTGATCATAGCGGCTCGGTTTTTCATGTCTTGAGGCCAGGGCTCATTCTGGTACGGCTCATCACTTGGCACCTGGTAAGGTCCGTGCGGAATGGTGACGGGCAGATAAAGAAAAAAGGGATTGTCGTCGGAACGGCTAATGAAATCTAGTGCTTCGTTAAGAAACAGGTCCTCCGAATAGGTCCCCTCCGGCACTTCTACCTTTTGGCCGTCTCTCCATACGTGGGAGGGGAAGTAATCATGAGCCTCGTGAGTTGTGAGAAATCCAAATGAGTAGTCGAAGCCTTTGCGGTTCGGACTGCCGGTGCTGCCTGCATCACCCAACGCCCACTTACCGATAATGGCTGTAGCGTATCCCGCCTGTTTCAGCGCTTCCGCGACAGTGTGATCTTCCGGTCGCAGAGGGACTGCCGGGTCATTTGCACGAATGTAGGCGTGTCCCGTGTGGTAACCCGTCATAAGGCTACAACGTGCGGGGCTGCATACTGAGCTGCCGGAGTAGCAATCCGTGAATCTCATGCCTTCGGCTGCCATTTGATCCAAAAAAGGGGTCTTAATCTTCTTCTGTCCATAACTGCCGAGGTCGCCATAGCCAAGATCATCCGCAAGGATCATTATGATATTGGGTTTGTCACGCACCCATCCGTTCACCAGCCTGCCTATGTGATTTGGATGCACAAGCGGGGAGAGCGCAACTATGATCGCTAGAAGTATCGGGATGAAAGTCGGTGGCTTACTTAAGCTCAGTTGAGTGAAAAGCATCGCCTGGCTCCTGAAGAATCGAAGCTATGCCTGAGACTATAAAGCCGTCGACCACGTGAGTCTAGCTCTCCGCGCGACCGCCCCTTCGCTCAATTACCTCACTCGCATTCGAAACATCCAGGCCGCTTCATTGCGGAGTAACACGGTTGGCTATATTGTTCCTCGGATGACGACATGGCACGGTTATCAGAGTGACAGACTCTGAACATTAAGGCTCAAGAATGGCCTTGGAGGAACTATGAAAAGAATCGTCATTTGTTTCGACGGAACCTGGAATACGCCCGCTGACGAAAACTTGCCTGGGGATCAACAGGTGGAAACCAACGTCCGCAGGTTCTACGAGTCAGTGCAGGCCGCCGGCATCGATGGAATTGAGCAAGTGAAATGGTATGACCAGGGTGTGGGCACGCACTGGTTTGATCGTTTTGCGGGCGGCGCCACAGGCCTGGGGCTGGACGTGAACATTCTCGAGGGCTACAAGTTTATCGCGGAACAATATCAAGATGACGACGAGATTTATGTGCTCGGTTTCAGTCGAGGCGCGTATACCGCCAGGAGCCTTGTCGGCATGCTTCGAAATTGTGGGTTAATCAAGAAAAGACATCTCGATTTCAGAGTTGGGATGGCTTATGGAATATACCGCACCAGAGACGATGGCCCTGATTCAAAAACCGCCCGGCTATTCCGATCCATGTTCTCGAGAGAGATCAGCATCAAGTTCGTCGGCGTATGGGATACGGTTGGAGCGCTGGGAATCCCATTGGAGTTTTTGAACCAATTCAACATGAAGCTTTACGAGTTCCACGACACAAAGCTGAGCGGCATCGTCAACAGCGCTTATCAGGCGATGGCCATCGACGAGAACCGTAAAGACTACGATGTTTGTCTTTGGGACCCCGATGAAGCACCCGAACAGACAATCGAGCAACGCTGGTTTGTCGGGGCCCATTGTGATGTAGGAGGCGGATATCCTGATAGGCGATTGTCGGACATCGCGCTTAGATGGATGCAGAACCGCGCAAGCGCAGTCGGCCTTGGGCTTGATCCGATAGACGTAGAAGAGAAAAACTATCTCGGCTCGCCAAGCGACTCCTACCGGGGTTTCCTGAAAGGCGCTTACGCGAGAATCAACCCCAGGCACTATCGTTCCATAGGAGCGACGCGGTTTGGAAACGAGATAATCGATGATTCCGTGCACAAAAGGCGTGAAGAAGACGCCGCCTATGCTCCGCAGAATTCCGGCCTTCCACGGTAGCCTATCGAACACAAGGGGGCAGGACTTATGAAGACCATCGGCACCATTGCTTTGCTGATCTTCCTGATAGCAGGACCGGGATATGGTCGTCAGGAAAGGCCCAATAGCTTCGATTCAAAGATTGGAGCTGAAGTAATGAGAACGCTGGACGATTATATGAGCGCATGGAACCGTAAGGATCTAGCCGCCTGGGAGCTCACTTTTCAGTTTCCACATTATCGTCTCGCCAGCGGCAAAATGACGGTGCTTGACAGGCCCGGCCTGCAGGACGCCGCCCGGGTGTGGGCCTCGGTTGGCAGCGATTGGCACCATAGCAAATGGGACCGCCGCCGCATCATTAGCGCGTCTCCGGATAAGGTGCACGTCGATACGAAGTTCAGCAGGTATCGCGCCGACGACACCAGGATCGGCACATATGAATCGCTGTACATCCTCACAAAAGAAAACGGGCGCTGGGGCGTCAAGCTTCGATCGAGCTATGCGCAATAGTCCGGCCTTTCTGAAACCTAACCGTCCCTGGCTTCACACCAGGACTCGAAGTTCCACGAAGTTTGTCTTCGTGTAGCTTCGGGGCTCAGCGACTTTGTGGCGAGAGTGCATCCGCGACCTCGACACGCACTTCCACCACTACCCACTCCTCTCTGCTGTTGACAATCAACAGGAAGCCTCATACGCTCCTGTGGGACATCCACAGGAGAGAGACTCACTTGAAAGAAACCCGATCTGACATTCTGCAAGGCACTCTGGACTTGATGGTGCTAAAGACGCTGGAGGGGCTTGGGCCGCTGCACGGGTATGGGATCGCCCGCCGAATCGAGCAGGTCAGCGACGGAGTGCTGTCGTTGAATCAGGGGACCATCTACCCCGCCCTCCTGCGGCTTGAGCAGAGAGGTTGGATCAAACCGGAGTGGGGCGCGTCCGACAACAATCGCCGCGCCAAGTACTATTCGCTCACCAGAACCGGCAGGAAGCAACTGGCGACCGCGACCGAGGACTGGGAACGTGTATCGGCGATCATCGCGCGCTTGCTGAAGAGCGCCTGACGGAGGGGTCGGATGAGCAAGCTTCGAGAATTCGCTTCGCGCGTTGGCGGAATGTTCGACAAGAATCGGCTCGAACAGGACCTCGATGAAGAACTGCGCACGCATCTCGAAATGCTTGTTGAAGAAAACCTCCGCAGAGGAATGGACCCGAACGAGGCGCGTCTTGCGGCGCGGCGCAGCTTCGGCGGCGTCGAACAAACAAAGGAAGCTTATCGCGACCAGAGAGGATTGCCGATCATGGAAACGTTGATACAAGACATTCGCTACGGCTATCGCATGCTGCGAAAGAACCCGAGCTTTACCGCTGTTGCGGTGCTGACGCTCGCTCTGGGAATAGGCGCCAACACAGCCATATTCAGCGTGCTGGACGCCGTTATGCTTCAAACGCTTCCGGTTCAGGATCCTCAACAACTCCTTCTTGTAAACTGGACGTCGAAGGACTGGCCGGCGATAGTCGAAGATCTCGAAGGCAGCAATCGAAAGGACCCCGTGACCGGCGGATGGCTCAGCGAGTCGGTGCCGTATCCGGTATTCGATGCGCTGCGCACGCGGAACACCACCCTGTCTGAAGTATTCGCTTTCTCGGCGAATGTGCACGGCTTTAACATTCAGTTCGACGGCAGACCACATTCGGCGGTCAGCGAGCCGGTGTCCGGCAATTACTTCACCGGGCTTGGCGTTCAGACAGTTCTGGGGCGGCCGATTCTTCCAGACGACGATGTGACGGCCGCGCCGCCGGTCGCAGTTGTCTCCTACAACTTCTGGAAGGGTAAGTTAGGTGGCGACGAGTCGGTCGTGGGCAAAACGATTGTGATCAACAGTCTTCCGTTAACACTGGTGGGCGTCGCGCCGCGAGGATTTTTCGGCACGCAGCCCGGCGAGGACATTGATGTTTGGGTTACCTTGCATATGTTCCCGCGGCTGGTTCAGGCGTTGAGTTTTGGCGGACCCGTGCAAACGGGGGCCGATGCAGAAGCGGCTTCCGCCGCTCATTGGGAAAACGCTAGCACCTGGTGGTTGGTGGTGATGGGCAGGCTGAAACCTGGCGTGAGCGAACCGCAAGCCGGCGCTGAGCTCGATGTGGTTTTCAACCAAAGCGTCGATACAATGATCACGTCCGAAAAGCAACAAGAGAATCGGCCGGCGTTGAGAATCACCCCGGGCAACAAAGGACTGGACCAGCTTCGAAGGCAGTTTTCTGAGCCGCTGCTTGTGCTTATGGCGGCAGTCGGTTTGGTGCTTCTGATCGCGTGCGCGAATGTCGCGGGTCTGTTGCTTGCGCGAGCAACCGCGCGGCAAAAAGAGATTGCCGTGCGCCTCAGCCTGGGCGCGCGACGCTTGCGCTTGATTCAGCAGTTGCTCACCGAAGCGCTGCTTCTAGCGGTCATCGGCGGCGCTCTGGGGTTGGTGTTTGCGCGGTGGTTCGGCGAGCTGCTGGTCGCACTGGTCACGAGCGGCAGGCAAACAGTCACGCTTCCGCTCGACGTGAATGTACGCGTGCTGCTCTTTACAGCGGCTGTCGCTATCCTCACCGGTGTCCTGTTCGGGCTCGCGCCGGCCTTCAGCGCCACGCGGATGAGTCTCACTGCCGCTTTGAAGGAGGGCGGCGCGGGCAGCAGGCTCGGTGCGCGACGATCGAGACTCGCAAAGGCGCTCGTCTCGGCGCAGGTCGCGCTCTCACTCATGTTGCTTGTCGGCGCGGGACTGTTCTTGCGCACGCTGCAAAAACTCGAGAGCGTTCCGCTGGGGTTCGAGCGCGATCACCTGCTCTTGTTTTCCGTTGCACCGGGGCTGAACGGCTATACTGGCCCGCGCCTCGCTGAGTACTACCGCCAGGTTCAGGAGCGGATCGGGGCAATCCCTGGTGTAAGCAAAGTGAGCTTCTCAGCGCACGGGCCGGTGGGTGATGGTTCGAGTTCCTCAAGCATCAGGATCCCCGGCGTAACGTCGGGCAAGGAGAGGTTTGACCTTCATAGACATCTGATCGGTCCCGGCTATTTCGCCACGCTCGGAATTTCGATGCTGATCGGTCGCGTTCTTGATGAACGCGATACCGCGAGTGGGCCCCAAGTTGCCGTCGTCAATCAGACCCTCGCGCACAAGGCATTCGGCGAGGACAATCCGCTCGGCAAAGTCCTGCGCTTTGGCACCGACGCAAAGCCCAGGGATTTCCAGATCGTCGGCGTTGTAGGCGACGCAAAGTATCACTACCTGCGGGAACCCGCGCCGCCGACCGCTTACTTTTCTCACCTGCAGGCGATCGACGTAGCGAGCTTCATGACGTTTCAGGTTCGCACCACTGCCGACCCGAACACCGTTCTTGCCACGCTGCGGAGCGAAGTCGCACAAGTAGACGCAAACATCCCAATCAATCGCGTCGACACGCTGGTCCAAAGAATCGACAAGGAATTGTTGCTCGAGCGGATGTTTTCGCGGCTTACCGCTTCATTCGGGCTCCTGGCGCTGGTGCTGGTCTGCGTCGGGCTCTACGGAACTATGTCATACTTCGTTGCGCGACAGACAAACGAGATCGGAATTCGAATGGCGCTGGGCGCGCAACCCGCGCGCGTGTTCCGCATGGTCCTGGGTGAAGGATTGAAGCTGACCATCGCCGGGGTAGCGGCAGGTCTAGTGGGTGCTGCGGCGGGTACGCGACTGATTGCGAGCGTGCTCTATGAAGTGCCGGCTCTGGACCCGCTGACCTTTGCTTCCGTGGCCTTGTTGCTGATCGCGATCGGGTTGTTAGCCTGTTACCTGCCGGCTCGCCGCGCGATGAAGGTTGATCCGATAGTCGCGCTCAGGTACGAGTAGAGCTTGAGGTTTAACAGAGATGAAGATGGCGGCGAGAGGAACCTGCTAAGCCTGATACGCTCCGCCAACCTCACAGTTGATGAGTTCACGAAAGCGACTTAAGGCGCGGACAAAACATCAACTCCTGGCGAGTTCCCCGTCTTCGCCTTCGACAAATGCTGGCCGGTATTGGGAAGCCACATCCCGCATGCGCACACGGACCCGTCCTTCAACGTCTCACACAGTCCGTTAATCCCACTGGCGACAATACTTAATCAATGCAAGACTGCGGCACGCCATTTGGCTAGGGGCTTAGTAGATCCTCGGTTTTTTCGGCGAGCGGGAGGCGTTCTCGATGGAAAGTTTTATCTACGACCTGCGCTACGCTGCTCGAGTGTTGCGAAGGAGACCCGCCTTCACCATCGTCGCTGTCGTCACGCTTGCGCTAGGCATCGGGGCGAACACGGCGATCTTCAGCATAGTGAACGCGGTGTTGCTCCGACCGCTTCCCTACGCCGAGCCGGACCGATTGGTGATGGCCTTCGATTCCTTTCCGGAGTTTCCACGTGACGGCCTGTCTGAGTTCGAGTACATGACTTTGCGGAACGGCTGCACGAGCTTCAAAGACATCGCCATCAGCAATGGAGCCAGTTTTACTCTGACCGGCTCCGGCGAACCCGAACGAGTTCAAGCCGGAGTCGTCTCCTCGAACTACTTTGATTTGTTGGGCGCAAGTGTCGCCGTTGGCCGCGGCTTTGCGCACGACGAGGACCTCACCGGGAAGAACAACGTAGTCATCCTCAGCAATGCGTTTTGGAAGAGACGGTTCAGCGGCGAGGCTCAGGCGGTCGGGCAGCCGATCAGGTTGAGCAGCAGGGACTACACGATCGCGGGGGTCCTGCCGTCGGATTTCAAATCGCCGATCGAGTTGCAGTTCGGCACGCCGGCCGACGTTTGGCTCGGATACGGATTCGACCCGGGCAATTTGAACCTCGGCAGTCACGGCCTTGTTACGATAGCGCGATTGCAGGATGGAGTTGCGTTCGAACAGGCGGACGAAGAACTGAAGACCGTCATCGGCCGGGTAGTAGCCGGCAATCCCTCGTTCTATCCCAAGGATGGCAGCTTTAGTTCGTACCTCTCGCCTTTGCACGACGCATTAGTGGGAGACGTGCGCCCGGCGTTGATGATTCTGCTTTCCGCGGTGGCGACCGTGTTGCTGATCGCCTGCGCGAACGTTGCGAACCTTTTGCTGGCACGCGGCGAGGCCCGCCAGAAAGAAATAGCGGTGCGCACCGCGATCGGCGCCCGACGCTGGCAGATCATGCGGCAGTTGCTCACGGAGAGTTTGCTGCTTGCCGTGGCTGGCGGCGCGCTTGGTCTGTTGTTGGCGCGATGGGGACTCGACGCACTGACGGCGATTAGTCCAGGCAACATTCCGCGGATCGATGAGATCGGTCTCGACTCGCGGGTCGGACTGTTTACGCTGGCGGTGTCGCTGGCGACGGGGATCTTCTTCGGGCTCGCTCCGGCCTTTCAAGCGTCAAAGACGGATCTGAATTCTGCGTTAAAGGAAGGCGGGAGAACTTCAGGCGAAGCTAGCCGGGGCCGGCTGCGTCAGACTCTGGTCGTCGTCGAGGTAGCGATGGCGCTGGTGTTGCTGACCGGCGCAGGGTTGTTGCTTCGGAGCTTCTGGCAGCTTCAACGCGTGCCCACCGGTTTTAGGGCGGAACGTGTGCTGACGATGAGGTTATCACCTTCGGCGTCGAACTATCAAAACAACGATCAAGTCTCGGCTATGTATGAAAGATTGGTCCAGGACGTGAGGTCGCTGCCAGGCGTAGAGTCAGCAGCCGTCACGGATCGAATCCCGATGGGCGGCGGCAACGGCGACACGATCATGCAGATCGAAGGTCGACCCTTTGAGTTGGAGGTCGCTCGCTACAACACAGACTTTCGCGTAGTCAGTCCCAAATACTTCGAAGCGATGCGAATCAAGCTGATCGGCGGGCGCTACTTCTCCGAATCGGACAAGCAAGGCGCGGGTAACGTGGCGATCATCAACGAGACGCTTGCCCGCCGCCAATGGCCGGATGAAGATCCGATCGGCAAGCGGCTGCGCTTGCTGGACGCACCGCCCGAACGCGCGACCTCGCAGTACATGGAAATTGTCGGCATAGTCGCCGACGCAAAGAACCGCTCGCTAACGGGAGAAACTCGACAGGATGTTTACGTCCCGCTGCGCCAGCAGGCAGTTTCGATGGGTAGGTTGGGACCTTCGGTGTCGATGGGGTTGTTGGTGCGCACCGCCGTCGACCCGGCCAGTCTGACCAACGCGATTAGAGAGCTGATCTTTTCGATTGATCGCAACATCCCGATCGCGCAGGTCAGAACGATGGAACAAGTGCTCGCGAACGCAGTCGTGCAGCCGCGCTTTAACACGATCGTGCTTGGTGCGTTTGCCGCGGCTGCGTTGTGCCTGGGTGCGATCGGCATCTACGGAGTTGTTTCCTATTCGATGGCTCGACGCACTAGAGAAATAGGTTTGCGAATGGCGCTGGGAGCGCAGACCAGTGACGTGCTTACCCTGGTTCTCAGAGAGGGGATGTCCGTGGTGCTGGTCGGAGTAGCGATCGGCCTGGCGGGCGCGCTTGCCTTGAGTCGCGTGATGAGCGGGTTGTTGTTCGGAGTGAGCGCGACTGATCCACTTACGTTCGCCGCGATTCC
This sequence comes from Blastocatellia bacterium, assembly GCA_049273855.1. Taxonomy (GTDB): domain Bacteria; phylum Acidobacteriota; class Blastocatellia; order UBA7656; family UBA7656; genus Onstottus_B. The sequence continues at coordinate 15,518 of JBASRN010000181.1, read as the reverse complement.
GCTGATCCTGATCGCGGTTGCGCTTGCGGCCTGCTGGATACCTGCGCGGCGGGCGGTCAAGGTCGATCCGATGATCGCGCTGAGATACGAATAGGAGTCAGTAGTCCGTAGCCCGTATCCGCCAGGCGCCTTGCGGACCTGGCCTACGAGCTACGGACTACGGATCAAGACTATGAATAAACTTTTACAAGACTTGCGGTATGGATTTCGAATGCTGGTCAAGAGCCCCGGATTCACGGCTGTAGCGTTGCTGGCGATCACTCTCGGCATCAGCGCCAACACCACAACGTTCAGCGCAATCGACGCAACTCTCTTTCATCCGTTCGCGTACCCCAATCAAGAACGGCTCGCGATGCTATGGGAGAGCAACCCGGAGTTGGGATTCAGCCGCGGCTCGGTCTCGCCGGGCAACCTAAACGACTGGCGCGAGCAGAATCAGACGCTCGAACAAGTCGTCGCCATCAGTGGGCGCGATTTCGATCTGACCGAGCGCGATGAGCCGGAGAGGTTCCGAGGCTACGCCGTGTCGGCCAGCTTCTTTGATGCGCTCGGCGTGAGCGCGCTCTACGGCCGAACCTTCGCGCCCGATGAGGACCAGGCCGGACATCAACCAGTAGTCGTACTCAAGCATAACCTGTGGCAGCGGCGATTCGGCGCGGACCCAAGCATAGTCAATCAAACCATTCGGCTCAACGGTAACAGCTTTACGGTAATTGGCGTGATGCCGGCGGACTTCAACTATCCATTCAACGGCGGCGAGATGTGGGCTCCGCTTGTATTCGAGCCGAAAGATCTGAACCACCGCGCAGGCCACTATCTTCAAGTGATGGGCCTGCTCAAGCCCGGCGTTACCACCGGCCAGGCGCGTGAAGACCTCAACGCGATTGCCGCGCGAACCGCCGAGCAGTTCCCCGAGACCAATGCCGGACGCGGCGTCAATGTCGTTTCGCTGACGGAAGACGCGACGCGCGGGGTTCGCATTTACGCCTCCATAATGCTGGCAGCTGTGGGCTTCTTGTTGCTCATCGCGTGCGCGAACGTTGCCAACCTTCTCCTTGTGCGCGGCGCATCCCGTCAAAAAGAGATTGCAATTCGATTGGCGATGGGCGCGAGCCGCTGGCGGCTCATTCGCCAGTTGCTGACCGAGAGCCTGATGCTCAGTCTTGCAGGCGGCGCGCTGGGCTTACTGGTGTCGGTGTGGGGCATCGAAGGTTTGGCCCGCGCCATCCCCGACGATTTCTCCAAGTTCATCCCCGGCTGGCATAACCTCGTCATGAATCGGACGGCGTTTGTATTTACGCTCATTGTTTCGTTGATAACCGGTCTGCTCTTCGGTCTGGTTCCGGCGCTTCAATCCACGAAAACGAATTTCAACGAAGCGTTAAAAGAAGGCGGCAAGGGCTCGTCAGGCAAGGCATCGCACAATCGCGCGCGCAACGCGCTGGTAGTGGCAGAAGTTGCGTTGTCGCTGGTTCTGTTGATAGGCGCGGGGTTGATGGTGCGCAGTTTCGTCGAGTTGCTTCACTCGGACTTCGGAGTCGACCCGGCTAACGTCCTTACGATGGAGGTCTCGCTGCGGGGCGAGAAATACGACAACAACGAAGTTCTAGTCGATACCTACAACCAAATCGTTAGCCGGATTGAAGCACTGCCGGGGGTGACGCGAGTCGGCGCAACGGGCACTCTGCCGCTGGCCGGCTTCGACAACAGCCACCACATTGAGCGCATCGGACAAACCGTCTTTCCGAAGGGCAAACAGCCAGTCATCAACTTCTCTCCGGTCACGGCGGGTTATCTGGCTGCCATCGGGACCCGGCTTGTTAACGGCCGCAATTTCGAGGAGCAGTACGCTCGGGACGCGCCTCGAGTCGCGCTGGTCAACGAAACGTTTGTTAAGAGGTTTCTGCCCGATCAAGACCCCATTGGCCAGTCGTTGAATGTGGCGGGCGCCAAGCCGATGGAAATCGTCGGCGTGACGGCCGATGTGATAAACGAGGACTTTGACGTAGTGCGCGAAGCTCAGATTCTTGCACCCTTCACCCAAGCGGCGTGGCGCGGGATGTACCTGGTGATTCGCGCCGGCTCGGATGCCTCGCAACTTACCGCAGCAGTGCGCGGCGAAGTCAACGCCCTCGATAAAACGGCGCCGGTCTACAACGTCAAGCCGATGGAGCAAATCATAGATGAACGATTGTCGCCAAAGAGATTGGCGACTTTCATGATGGCTGGTTTTGCGGTGATCGCGCTGGTGCTCGCGGGCGTGGGACTCTATGCGGTAATGAGCTACGCGGTATCGCAACGCACCCACGAGATTGGTGTCCGCATGGCGTTAGGCGCACAGCCGTCCGACATCATCAAACTGGTCATCACGCAAGGGCTGAGGCTGACTCTGACCGGCCTCGTCATCGGACTTGTCGGAGCGTACGCAATGACTCGCGCGCTGGCGCAAGTTCTGTACGGAGTCACCGCAACCGATACGATAACCTTTGTAGGAATCTGGCTTTTGCTCGGCGGCGTCGCGATGCTGGCCTGTTACGTGCCGACCCGTCGCGCCACAAGAGTGGATCCAATGGTCGCACTCAGATACGAATGAAAGAACGAGGGTAGGGGGAGAGGATAGAGGATAGAGGATAGAGGATAGAGGATAATGCATCCTCTTCGATTCTCCATCCTCCACCTTCGATCCTCCATCCTCGATTTTCATGCTTTTGATCTAGAAAGCGAGAACTATGGACCGTTTCTGGCAGGATGTTCGGTACGGAATCAGGATGTTGCTCAAGCATCGCAGTTTCACCGCTGTCGCGGTGTTGACGCTTGGCCTGGGGATCGGCGCGAACACCGCGATCTTCAGCGTCGTGAACGCGGTGCTCCTTCGCCCGTTGGCATTCAGGCAGCCGGACCAGTTGCTCTGGATCTGGTCCGTCCGAACGGACCGCGACAAGGCATTTTTCTCCGTCCCGGACTTCATTGATTATCGAGAGCGGAATCAGACGCTCGATCAGATCAGTGCAATGGCTTACTGGGGCGCCAATCTCACAGGCGGCGGCGAACCCGAGCGATTGCAGGGAGTGCGTATGTCGGCGCACGCCTTCGAGATGCTTGGTGCCAAAGCCGCGCTTGGCCGCGCTTTGATTCCGGACGATGACGACGCAGACAGCCAGCGGGTCGTTGTTCTCACTCACGGTCTGTGGCAACGCCGATTCGGTGCGGACCCCAGCTTGATCGGAAAGACGCTCGCGCTCAACGGCGACAGTTACACCGTTGTTGGAGTGCTCCCCTCGGACTTTGTCTTTCCGTGGTTGGATTCCGAGATAGTCGTGCCTCTCAAGCTCGACATCGATCCGCGGCGGGCCGACCGAGACACGAACTTCCTCAGAGCATTCGCGCGGCTGCAGCCCGGCGTCTCACGCCAACAAGCGCAAGCCGACCTCGCCTCGATCGCCGCCCAGTTGCAGCAGGAGTACCCGGAAGCGAACGCCAAGAAAATAGCGCCGAGGGCTGTTGCCTTGCGCGAGGAGATTGTCGGCGATTACCGCAGGGCTCTGGTATTGCTGCTGTGCGCGGTAGGTCTGGTATTGCTTATCGCCTGCTCGAACATCGCCAACATGTCGCTTGCTCGCGCGTCGGCCCGGCACAAGGAGATGGCAATTCGCCGAGCGCTTGGAGCGAGCGGCGCGCGGCTTGTCATGCAATTGCTCACCGAGAGCATAATACTCGCTGTCATTGGCGGTGCGCTCGGGTCGATACTTGCAGCGTGGGGCGTTGACCTATTGCTCGCGCTCAGCCCGGCGAATCTCCCGCGCGCGCACGAAGCCGGAATTGATGGGGCGGTGCTTGGCTTTTCAGCGGGCCTCTCACTGGCGGTTGGTCTTGTATTCGGTTTAGCGCCGGCGTTGCAGGCTTCGCGCGCCGATCTGAACGACGAACTGAAAGCCGGCGGTCGAGGAGCCTCGCCGCATCGCACCCGCGTTCGCAACTTGCTGGTGGTTTCAGAAATCGCGCTCGCTGTGGTCCTTCTGACCGGCGCGGGGTTGTCCCTCAAGAGCTTTGCGAGATTGCAGCGCGTAAACGCGGGCTTTGATGCCGAACACTTGCTGCTCGCGCGGCTCTCGCTTCCGCAGGCAAAATACTCGAACCTGGTCTCGGTTGTCACGTTTTACGAGCAGGTGTCGGAGCGGCTCAAGAACGTGCCGGGAGTCCAATCGGTGGGAGCGGCAAACGTGCTGCCTCTCAGCGGACTCTTTGTGCGCACCGACTTCACCATCGCTGGCCGGGCGCCGTTGTCCGCCACCGATGCGCCGGCGGCGCAGAACCGATGGGTCAGTCCAGGCTACTTCGGCACAATGCGGATTCCACTTCTTCAAGGCCGCGAGTTCACCGACGGGGATAACATGATTGGTAAGGGAGTGGCGGTCATCGATGAAACGTTAGCGCGGTGTCATTTTCGAAACGAAAACCCGATTGGCGCGCACTTGAAGTTTTTCGATCGGGACTTCGAGATCGTCGGGGTCGTGGGAGCCGTAAAGCACAACGGGTTGGACGATGAGCCAACACCAACGCTCTATGCGCCGCTCGCTCAGGTTCCCAACAGCAATCTAGCTTTCCTCGCCAGCAACATGAGTCTCGCTGTTCGCACCGGCGTAGAGCCGCTCGCGCTTCAAACGACCCTGCGCCGCGAGGTGCAGGCTGTCGATGGCGAGGTTCCCGCCTCGAGCATCAAAACGATGGGTCAATTCATTTCGACATCAGTAGCGTCGCGGCGTTTCAACCTGCTCTTGCTCGTCGTCTTCGCCGGAGCGGCTCTGCTGCTTGCGGCTACCGGGATATACGCGGTGATTTCGTACTCGGTCACGCAGCAAACTCACGAGATCGGTATTCGGCTGGCGCTCGGGGCGGCACCTCGCGATGTGTTGAAGCTGGTAGTCGGACACGGCATGGCGCTGGCTCTGGCAGGCGTTGGCGTTGGATTAATTGCAGCGCTGGGGATCACTCGCCTCATGACAAGTTTATTGTTTGAAGTGAGCGCGACCGATCCGGCGACGTTTCTTGCGGTTTCGGTGATCCTGGCTGGAGTGGCTTTGGGAGCCTGTTTCGTGCCGGCACTCCGGGCCACAAAGGTCGACCCGATGGTGGCGCTCAGATATGAATAGGTTTCGGGGTTCTGGTTTCTGGTTTCTGGTTCGTATGGTTGATTCTACCTAGTAACTCAACTACAAACCAGAAACCAGAGACCAGAAACCAGACACCCGGAACCCGGAGGTTTGTTGATGGATACGTTCTGGCAAGACTTGCGATACGGAGTTCGGACGCTGGTAAAGAATCCCGGCTTCACTGGGGTGGCCGTGCTTACGCTGGCGCTCGGGCTGGGCGCTAACACGGCGATATTTTCTTTGACCGATCAGATACTTTTGCGGCTGCTGCCCGTCGAGAAACCGGAAGAGCTGGTTGTGTTGCGCTCGCCCGGACCCAAGAAGGGACGGGTGTGGAGCGATGCCGATGGCGCCGCGTCGCTCTCTTACCCGATGTACAAAGAGCTGCGGGATAAGAACAATGTCTTCTCGGGGCTGCTGGCGCGATTCGCGGTCCCTTTGAGCGTTGCGGGCGAGGGCCAGACTGAACGCGCCGACGGCGAGTTGGTGTCCGGAAACTACTTCGAAGTGCTGGGAGTCCGGCCGGCGCTGGGGCGCGTTTTCACCCAGGACGATGATCAGGTCCCCGGCGCCGGTCAGGTCATCGTGCTGAGCCACGGTTATTGGGAACGACACTTTGGCGCTGACCCGGCAATTCTGAACAAGACGCTTATCGTAAACGGACAGGTGATGACCGTCGTCGGCGTTGCGCGAGCCGGTTTCGATGGAGTGCAGGTAGGCCAGAAGCCTGACATTTTTATTCCCATTACAATGAAAGCCCAAATGACGCCGAACTGGGACGGGCTGAATGACCAGAAGGATTTTTGGCTGGCGATTATCGGCAGGCTGAAGCCAGGCCTGTCGCCCGCACAGGCCGAAGAGGCATTTGCCCCCATCTACCGGCAGATACTCGAAGCAGAACTTCCTCTGCTGGCGATATCGTCAGCCGAAATGCAGCAACGCTTTGTTGAAAGGCGAATGCTGCTGGATCCGGGAGCGAGAGGAAGGCCGATTCTCCAGCGCGATGTCAAAGAGCCGCTGCTGGTGCTGATGGGCATGGTGGGACTGGTGCTGCTGATCGCCTGCGCCAATGTAGCGAATCTCCTGATGGCTCGTGGCGCGGCGCGGCAGCGAGAGATCGCCATACGCATGGCAGTCGGCGCGGGCCGATGGCGGCTGGTGCGGCAGTTTCTCGTCGAGAGCCTCACCCTGTCCTTGATCGGCGGAGCGTTCGGGCTGCTGGTCGCCTCCTGGACGATCGGCGCGCTGGTGGGCGCTATTCCCGAAAGCATCGGAGCGGTAGGTCTTTCAGCAAGCCTCGATCTTCGGCTGCTGATGTTCACGATCGCGCTCTCGGTTCTGACCGGGCTGCTGTTCGGACTCATGCCTGCAATGAAGGCCACGCGCTTGAACCTCGAAAGCACGCTTCGAGAACAAGGCTCCAGCGTCTCCGGCAGCCTCTCGCAAGTGCGCTTTCGCAAAGGGCTGGTTCTTTCGCAGGTTGTTCTGACCACAGTGCTGCTGGTCGGCGCCGGGCTGTTTGCGCGGAGCCTCAACAATCTGAAGCAGCTTGATCTCGGACTTCGCCCCGATCACCTGGTCGCCTTCTCGATCGCTCCGGAACTAAACGGTTACACGCCGCAGCGGACGATCGCGTTGTTTGATCAGCTTCACCAGAACCTGGCCGCGCTGCCCGGCGTCGAGTCGGTCAGCGAAGCTGTGATAGCTGCTTTTACGAACAGCAATTCCAGCAGCAACATCACGGTGGAGGGCTATCAGGCGGGGGAAGAGGAAGAAATGGACACAGGCCAGAACTGGATCGGGCCCGGCTACTTTTCCGCAATGGGGATTCCGCTTCTTGAAGGCCGCGAGTTTGGGCCGTCCGATACGGCGAGCAGTCCGAAGGTCGCGATTATCAACGAAGCCATGGCGCGACGCTTCTTCGCCAATCGAAGCGCGATCGGCTCGCGTTTCGCCTTCGGCGCGGGCAGCCGGATTCGACCCGATATCGAGATTGTGGGCGTGGTGAAAGACAGCAAGCACTCCGCTGTTCGCGCCAAGGTGGGTCCCTTCGTTTGTCTCCCCTACTCTCAATTCAAGACGCTTGGGAATATCACCTTTTACGTCAAGACGAAACAGGAAATGGGTGCCGTTGCGGGGTCATTGAGGCGCGAATTGCAGCGCCTGGATGGAAATCTGCCGATGTTCGACATGAAGACTGTCGAACGGCAAATAGACGAATCGCTATTCGCGGACAAGTTTCTCACTTTCCTGTCGATGTGCTTTGCGCTGCTGGCCGCGCTTCTGGCCTCGATCGGATTGTACGGCGTGATGGCCTACACAGTGACACGACGCACACGCGAAATTGGAATTCGCATGGCGCTGGGCGCCTCGCGCGGGATCGTGTCGTGGCTGATCTTGCGAGAGGTCGTCGTGCTGGCTGTGGTGGGGCTGGTGGTCGGGTTGCCGGCCGCTTACGGGCTCGGCCGGTTGACTGAATCGCTGCTGTTTGGCGTCAAGGCAAGCGATCCGCTTGTTTTTGTTGGGGCCGGATTGCTGTTGACCGCAGCAACTCTGCTTGGCGGCTATATCCCGGCGCGCAAGGCCGCAAGCATCGACCCGCTCGTCGCACTCAGATACGAATAGGTTTAGGGTTTCTGGTTTCTGGTTTCTGGTTCTTGAGTTGGAAGGGCGAAGCGCCTGTAGTGGTCAACCAGAAACCAGAGACCGGTCAGGAGAATTAGATGGAGACGTTTTTGCAGGACCTTCGATACGGAACCAGGATGCTGCTCAAGCAGCCGGGCTTCACCGTGATCGCCGTGATGGCGCTGGCTCTTGGCATCGGCGCTAACACTGCCATCTTCAGCGTAGTCAACGCAGTGCTCCTCAAGCCGCTTCCCTTCCCCGAGCCTGATCGATTGATGAGGGTTTACGAATCACGCATCGATCGCGGAGGTTCGCGCTCCTCAGTCTCATATCCGAACTTCGCCGACTGGAGGAATCAGAACCACGTCTTCGAGCATATGTCGTCATATCACAACTCTGACTTCATACTGACCGGCGACGGCGAGCCGGCGCGGATTCAGGGCGCGGTCGTCAACGCGGATCTCTTTCCGCTGCTTGGAGTGGCCCCCATTCTCGGCCGACCGTTCCGCGCGGAAGAAGACAAGCTTGGCGACTCGGGCCGCGTCGTCATGCTGGGTCATCGACTTTGGCAGACCCGGTTCAACGGCGACCCGAGCGTGATTGACAGATCGCTGGTGCTTGGCGGCAAGAACTATACGGTGGTCGGTGTGATGCCCGAAGGCTTTCAGTTCCCTATTGGCAGCGATCCTGTCGATCTGTGGTCTACGGTTGCCATCGACTCCGGAATGTTCGAGCAGCGCGGCGCGCACTACATGCACGTCATCGCCCGGCTCAAGCCCGACGTCACGTCCGATCAAGCAAAGGCCGAGATGGACGGAATCGCCGCCAACCTCGAACGGCAATACCCCGATGAGAATTTGCATCGCGGCGTGAACATCGTCCCGGCCCTCGAGAGCATGGTCGGCGACGTTCGTCCGGCGCTGCTTATATTGCTTGGCGCTGTAGGCTGTGTCTTGCTGATAGGCTGCGCAAACGTTGCCAACCTCCTGCTTGCGCGGGCGACAACGCGGCATAAAGAGCTTGCGATCCGGGCGGCGCTGGGCGCAAGCCGGTGGCGTGTAGTGCGCCAACTGCTGACCGAAAGTGTGTTGTTGTCGATGGCTGGCGGCGCGCTTGGATTGCTGGTGGCGATGTGGGGAACAGACGTTCTGGTCGCCCTCAGCCGGGACGATCTCCCTCGCGCCGCGCAGATTGGGCTGGATGGCCGAGTGCTCGGCTTCACATTCCTGGTTTCGATTCTAACCGGGGTGAGCTTCGGTCTGGTCCCGGCGCTTCATTCTTCGAAGACTGACTTAACCGAATCGCTTAAGGAAGGGGGCCGCGGTTCGACTGAAGGCGCGCGCCGGAATCGACTTCGCGCGGTGCTGGTTGTTGGCGAGGTTGCCGTCGCAATCGTACTGTTGGCCGGCGCGGGGCTGCTGATCCAAAGCCTGCGGCGATTGCAGCAAGTCAACCCGGGCTTCAATCCGCACAACGTGCTGACCTTTAGCATCGGGCTGCCCGAGGTCAAGTACAAACCCGAACAGCAAGTCGAGTTCTACCGGCAGCTCCAGGCTCGAATTGACTCGCTGCCCGGGGTCAAATCCTCGAGCGGCGGTTATCCGTTGCCAATGGGCGGCGATCGCATGCGTGTCACGTTTGAAACTCAAGGACGCCCTATCCCAAAGGGAGAACTCCCCGCCACTGAGATTCGGACAATCGGGCTCGACTACTTTAAGACGCTCGGGATTCCGCTGATCAAGGGCCGCGACTTCACCGAGCGCGACGACAAAAAAGCGCCAGCCGTCATCATCGTCAACGAAGCTTTCGCCCGGCAGTTTTTTCCCGGCGAAGACCCGATCGCCAAATTCATCACGCCCGGTATTTCAGCCGACGATAACGAATCTCCCACCCGCGAGATAGTCGGCGTCGTCGGAAACGTCAAGCATATGAGCTTGAGCGCGGAAGCAGACCCGGAAGCCTACGAGCCTCACGCACAGCTCACATTCGATATGGCGGTGCTGGTGAAGACCGAGTCCGACCCGTTCGGCATCGTCAGCGCGGTTCAAAGCGAAATCAAAGCAATGGACAAGGATCTGCCCGCCTATAACATCAAGACGCTGGACCAGTATTTGGCGGCGTCGGTAGCGCACCCGCGCTTCAATACCTTGCTCCTCACCCTGTTCGCGGGGATGGCGCTGCTGCTCACAGCAGTCGGGTTGTACGGAGTCATGAGCTATTCGGTGAACCAACGCACGCATGAGATCGGTATCCGAATGGCGCTGGGCGCGGATCGGAGCGACGTGCTCAAGCTTGTAGTCCGACAGGGCATGACGCTCACCGCAATCGGCGTGGGTGTGGGCCTAACGGGAGCGTTCTTCTTGACGCGCTTGCTGGAGAGCTTCTTGTTCGGGGTGACCTCGACCGACCCCGCGACCTTTGCGGCAATCGCTCTGCTGTTGGTGGCAGTGGCTCTGGCAGCCTGTTTCGTGCCAGCTCGTCGCGCCACGAGAGTAGACCCGATGGTAGCTCTCCGCTACGAGTGATCCGAACTCAAAGAGGGGAAAGTCATGCAAACACTCTGGCAAGACTTGCGTTACGGATGTCGGATGCTGCTCAACAGCCCCGGCTTTACAGGCCTCGCGGTGCTGGCGCTGGCACTGGGCATCGGAGCCAACAGCACGATCTTCAGTTTGGTCAACGCGCTCCTGCTGCGCCCGCTGCCGGTCGAAAAGCCCGAGCAACTCGCGGCGGTCTACACCAGCGATTTCAGCAGCGGCAATTACGGCACGTCGTCCTATCCCGACTATCTTGATTTTCGCGATCGCAACCAGGTTTTTTCCGGGCTGGTGGCTTACACCGCGACGCCGTTCAGTCTGAACGTTGACGGCGTGAACGAACGCGCTTTCGGCGAGGTCGTCAGCGGAAATTACTTCGCTGACCTTGGCGTCAAAATGGCGCTGGGGCGCGGGTTTCTACCTGAAGAAGACCAGACCCCAGGTTCGCATCCGGTCGTGGTCATCGGTCACAAGCTTTGGCAAGGGCGCTTCGGCGGCAATCCAGGGATTGTTGGCCGCAGCGTCATAATGAACGGCCATGCATTCACTGTTGTCGGCGTCGCGGAGGAAGAGTATTCGGGGCTGCTGCGCGGGTTGGCCGCCGACCTCTGGGTTCCGGCCATGATGATGAACCAGGCGGTGCCCGGCAGCGATAATCTGGTCGAGCGCGGCAACCGCAGCTTTTTTGTGATGGGGCGCTTGAAGCCCGGCGTCACGCTCGATCAGGCGCAGTCGAACTTCGGCAGCATAGCCGAACAACTCTTCAAAGAGTGGCCGCAGCGTTGGAACAACATCCGCAACGAACCACGCGTTATTTCGCTGGTTCCCGAAAGCGAGGCGCGCGTCATGCCGGATGTTCGCACGCCTGTCGTGATCTTTATGGCGTTGCTGATGGCGGTGGTTGGGCTGGTGTTGCTGATTGCGTGCGCCAACGTCGCCAATCTATTGCTGGCTCGCGCGGCGGCCCGGCGTAAGGAGTTCGCCATCAGGCTTGCGCTCGGCGCGGGACGCCTCCGTTTGATTCGGCAGTTGCTGACCGAGAGCGTGTTGCTAGCAGTCCTCGGCGGCGTTGGAGGATTGCTGCTGGCTTTGTGGGGCGTTGAGTTGCTGATGGCGTTCAAACCGCCGGTACCCGTCCCGATTGAAATTGATTTGAGCATCGATTGGCGCGTGCTCGGCTTCACGTTTGGCGTTGCGTTGTTGACCGGCGTGCTCTTCGGACTCGCTCCGGCGCTCGCCGCTTCCCGGCCCGACCTGGTCCCATCGCTCAAAGACGAGGCAGGCGCGGTGGGCGCGGGACGCGGCAGGGGGCGATTGCGCGGCACGTTTGTGATCGTCCAGGTCGCGCTCTCGCTGTTGCTGTTGATCTGCTCAGGTTTGTTTTTGCGCAGCCTGCGCAATGCCAGTTCGATTGATCCCGGCTTCGACGCCGACAACCTGTTGGTGATGGCGATGGATTTGCAACTGCAGGGATACAACGAAACGACCGGGCGGAATTTTTCCAGTCAATTGCTCGATCGCGTGCGCGCGCTGCCGGTTGTCGAATCGGCGAGTATCACTGACGCGTTGCCGCTCGGACTGGACGGTGCGCGGCGTGGCATCACCATCGAGGGTTACACTGCGCAGGCGGGCGAAAGCACCGAGGTGAATTCAGCCTTCGTCACGCCAGGGTACTTTGAAACGCTGCGCATCCCGGTATTGCGTGGCGGCGCGTTCGATGGGCAGGATCGCGCGGGATCGCTCGGCGCGGTAATGATCAACGAAGCCTTCGCGCGCCGCTACTGGCCGGGCCAGGACCCGATCGGCAAACGCATACAAAGGGGGGTTGGGCGCAGCGGCTCGAACGATTCGCCGTACCTGGCCGTCGTCGGCGTGGTGAAAGACGGCAAGTACGCCACGCTGGGCGAAGAGGCCACCCCGTTTTTCTATTTGAACCTGGCGCAAGACTACCTATCAGCGCCGACGCTGATCGTTCGCACGCGCGGCAATCCGTTTGATTGCCTGCCGGCCGTGCGCAACGAAGTGGCCGCCCTCGACAAAAACTTGCCGCTTTACGACGTTAAGACGATGCGAGAGCACCTGGGGCTGGCGCTGCTGCCGGCGCGATTGGCCGGCAGCGTCCTTGGCGTCTTCGGCCTGGTGGCGCTGCTCCTCGCCGCTTCCGGAATTTACGGCGTGATGGCTTACGCGGTCGCGCAGCGCACGCGCGAGATTGGCATTCGCATGGCGCTGGGCGCGCGTGCAGTTGACGTGCTGAAGCTGGTCGTGCGACAGGGGATGACACTCGTCGTGATCGGCGTTGTGATCGGGTTGACAGGAGCGTTCTTCTTGACGCGCTTGCTGGAGAGCTTCTTGTTCGGGGTGACCTCGACCGACCCCGCGACCTTTGCGGCAATCGCTCTGCTGCTGGTGGCAGTGGCTCTGGCAGCCTGTTTCGTGCCAGCTCGTCGCGCCACGAGAGTAGACCCGATGGTCGCGCTCAGATATGAATAGGATAGAGGATGGAGGATCGAGCATAAGGGAATGAACGACCCGCGTAGTAACAAATTCATTCGTCGGACTTTCCAATACTGCACAATCGCATCGAACGAATGAATTCGTCACTACGCGGTTGGTCGTACTCGATCCGCAACGCTCGATCCTCAATCCTCAATCCTCGGTTTTTCCCAAGAGGTGGTTATGGACACGCTGTGGCAAGACATCAAATATGGTGCGCGCACGTTGCGCCGCAGTCCGGGTTTCACCGGCGTGGCGATACTTGCGCTGGCTCTCGGCATAGGCGGCAACAGCGCCATCTTCAGCGTGGTTAACGCGGTGCTGTTGCGGCCTCTGCCTTATGCTGAGCCGGATCGAATCATGCGAATCTTCGCGACCGCTCCCGAACGCGGGCTCGATCAGACTTCAAGTTCATATCAGCGAACCACAGCGATCACGGAACAGAACCAACTCTTCGAGCACGCCGGCGCGTACACTTTTGACACCGCAAACCTGACCGGCATCGACGAGCCGCTGCAGTTGACCGCGATCAGAATGTCGGCCGGTGTTCTCGAGGTGCTCAAGGTGCGACCCGCTGCCGGCCGTAACTTTCTGCCTGAAGAAGACAAGCCGGGTGGCGCACAAGTGGTTATTCTCAGTCACACCCTGTGGCAGAGACAGTTCGGTTCGGCTCCGGATACGGTCGGAAAAGCCGTCACGCTCGACGGCGCGAGCTGCGCGGTCGTCGGGATCATGCCGGAGGGCTTCAGTTTTCCGGCGGCTCAAATCGACTGTTGGTTGCCCCGGGCCTTCGAACCGAGTTTCCTGAGTCGCGAAGCCGTCGAACGCGGCTCCGGCTTCTTGAGTATGGTTGGCAGGCTGAAGCCCGGCGTAACAAGACAACAGGCGCAAGCCGAAGTTGAGGGCATAGCCGAGGGTAACAAGATTCCCGATCAGCCCGACGCCTCGTTTGGCGTTCTCGTCGTGCCGCTGCCTGAGGTGGTTACCCAGGGGGTGAGGCCGACTCTGTTTATCCTGCTTGGAGCGGTTGCCTTTGTCTTGTTGATCGCTTGTGCCAATGTTGCCAACCTGCTGCTGGCAAAAGCGGCCGGCCGTCAGAAAGAGATCGCCGTTCGTGCAGCCCTCGGCGCAAGCCGCACGCGTCTGATTCGTCAGTTTCTGACTGAGAGCGTGCTTCTTGCGTTGATGGCAGGTTCGCTCGGGGTGCTGCTGGCAAGCTGGGGAGTGGACCTGCTGGTGGGGGCGGCTACTGGTAACATACCGCGGGCCCTCGAGATCAGCGTCGACGGTCGAGTGCTCGTGTTCACTCTTGTAGTTGCGGTGCTGACCGGCGTGATTTTTGGCCTGGCCCCTGCGCTTCAAGCTTCGAAGACGGACCTGAATGACGCGCTCAAGGATACTGGCCGTGGCTCGACAGGAGGTCTGCGCATTCGTATTCGAAGCGGCCTCGTTGTTGCCGAAGTTGCGTTGTCGGTCGTGCTTCTGATCGGCGCCGGGTTGTTGATAAGAAGCTTTGTGCTTTTGCAAAACGTCGATGCAGGTTTCAATCCCGGCCGAGTGCTGGTCGCCAACATCAGCCTTCCGAATTCCAGATACGCTCAGCCGGCACAACGCACGGCGTTCTACAACCGGCTCTGTCAGGAGCTGGCAGCTCTTCCAGGCGCGGTCTCGGCCGGCGCCACGCAGAGCTTGCCGTTGTCCGGCTCAGATGCGCGAACTCCGACCGCAATTGAGGGCAGGCCCGTGCCTCCGCTTGCCGAGCGGCCCATCGTCTCAGTAGGCATCGTCAGCCCGGACTATTTTCGAACGATGGGAATTCCTTTGCTCCAGGGCCGGTTTTTCACGGAGCAGGATAATGCGACGTCGCAGATCGCCGTGATCATCAATCAGAGTTTCGCTCGCCGTTTCTTCCCCGATGAAGATCCTATAGGCAAGCACATCCTTGGTGGAGGCAGCCCTCCCCAATCGCGAGAGATCATAGGAGTAGTCGGCGACATCCGGCACACCGGACTCGACAGCTCTCCCGCCGAAGGCTTTTTCCTTTCTTCAGATCAGCGGCCGCAGCTCGCCATGGCGGTGGTTTTAAAGACGGCAGGCCCGCCCCTGAGCTTGAGCGCGGCAGTTCGCAGCAGCGTTCTTGCGATCGACAAGGACCAACCCATCGCCAGCCTTCAAACGATGGAAGAGGTCGTCTCTGGTTCAATCTCGAATCAGCGATTCACCTTGTTGTTGTTGGGTCTGTTTGCCGCGGTTGCGCTGGCGCTCGCCGCGATCGGGATTTACAGCGTGATGGCTTACACGGTTACTCAGCGAACCGGGGAGATTGGGTTGCGGATGGCGTTGGGCGCGCAGACCCGCGACGTGTTGAAGCTCGTCGTCGGCCAGGGTATGTCGATGGCGCTTGTCGGAGTCGCAGTCGGACTCGCAGGCGCGTTCGCCTTGACCCGTGTGATGACGAGCTTGCTTTTCAGTGTGAGCGCGACCGACCCGATAACGTTCGTCGCCATTCCGCTGATCCTGGTAGTAGTGGCTCTGGCGGCCTGTATTGTACCGGCTCGCCGCGCGGCCAAAGTAGACCCTATGGTCGCGCTCAGATATGAATAAGAGCTGCTGGCGTATGAACCTGTACGGGCGTCCCTCCGTGGGCGCCCCTTGGTTGCGAGACGCTTTTCGAGAGCGATAAGGGGCGCCCACGGAGGGACGCCCGTAC
>JBASRN010000179.1:0-10576 GCA_049273855.1 Blastocatellia bacterium | reverse complement strand
AAGTGGAGCGACAAGCAGAAGGAGGAGTACCTGTCATCGTTAAACTATCCGCAGCTTTGGAGCACGTCGATCCACGAGGCGTATCCGGGTCACTTCGTGCAAGGCGTCTACTTGAAGCAGGTGGCTTCGCCAGTGCGCAAGTTGTGGGCGCTGGCGCCGGGGAGTTTCGTGGAGGGATGGGCTCACTACACCGAGCAGATGATGTTGGAAGAGGGGTTTGCCAACGGCGACCCGAAGATCAAGATGGGCCAACTCGCCGAGGCGCTGCTGAGGCTGTGCCGGTTTGTCGTGGGGATTCGCTTGCACACGGACGGGATGACGGTAGAGCAGGGAACTCGCTTCTTCATGGAGAACGCTTACATGGGCGAGACCCCTTCGCGCATCGAAGCCGAGAGAGGGACTTTCGATCCGACGTATCTTGTCTATTCGGTCGGCAAGCTTGCGATCCTCAAGCTGAGAGAAGACTACAAACGTAGTCGCGGCGCCGAGTACTCACTTCAGGAGTTTCATGATCGGTTGCTTTCGAACGGCAACGCTCCGATCCGCATGCATCGTCAGATGATGATGCCGGGCGATAGAGGAAGGTTGATCGAATGAACGTCAGTTAATCGTCAAAGTCCTCTCAAAATCTGAACCTCAGTCCGGCCTGGACCAGCAAATCCTCGATGCAAACCGCCGAACAGGGTGAGCTTTTTGCGAAAGTTATACGACAGTCTCAGTCCAGGCACTATCTCCCTCACCCGGGTCTTACCCGTCACGCCCGCGCTCGAATTGGCGGTTAGGGGGGTAATAATGGTGCATGCCTGTGGCGGCCTCTCCTGCCACTAAGTCACTAGGCTACAAGGCCGCACAAAGAAGACTCTTCTCAACACGCTATTGCACCACTGCCAATTGTCCGGGCGATTATCCAGCGGAAACTCGTCCAAAAACTATGACCTGACCAATCTTGGGCCTTAAGACAGCACGGCCCGAGTTGGAAGACTCGGGCCGTGCTGTCTCTCGCTTGTCTTGAAGGCTGTAAGCGCTAGTTCCTTCGAAGCTCCCCGTCTCGCGATGCTCGCAGCCGGCGAATGTCTTCAGCCATGATCTTCGCCGTCGGTATCTCCTCAATCGCCCGTTTCATCTGCTCGTCGCCTTCCAGCAATATCTGATAGGCGGTCTCGATCCCAAACGCTGCGGTGACGATCTCGTAGCGTATTCCTCGTTTGACGAACTCCGCTTCCTTGTCGACGCGCGAAGGATCGACCTTAAACTCGCTGTGCTCTTTGAGGAACGTCTTGAATGCACCGACCATCTTCTCATCGATCACATACTCGGTGGCCGCCAGCCGATGGTGGTGATCCGGCGGCCGGTCAATCTTGAAGTCGCCAAGCGTGGGAACCTGACCCGCCACCAACGACTGCACAAACGCAAACACAGGGTCGCGCCAGAAGTTCTGAAGCTCAAACTCGCGGGGCGTGAACCGAACCTTAGCCAGCACGTCCGGCTCGATGCCGCCTCCGCCGTAAACGGTTCGGCCCGAATCCGTTCGTTTCTCGTCAGACTTGGGAGCCGTCTCCTTGTCACCCCGCTTCAAATAATAATCGTAGAAGGAGCGCCCGTTGTACGCGCGCTGGATCAACCGCCCGCTCGGCGTGTAGTAATGGCCGGTCGTCAGTATCAGCGCCGATCCATCGGTCAGAGGAAAAGGGTTTTGCACGAGCCCTTTGCCAAAGCTGTTTTCACCGACGATTCTCGCCCGGTCGTGATCTTGCAAAGCGCCGGCTACAATCTCGGCGGCGGAAGCGCTTCCTTGATCGACCAGGACCACGATCGGATACTCATCCGGCGTGTTGTTGTTCGACACCGACTCGCGGGGTTGGAAGGCGCCAGGCCGTCCGCGCATCGAGAGTATTTTCTGACCGCGAAAGACGAAGGTGTTCACCACCTTGGAGGCTTGATCGACAAGGCCGCCGTGGTTCCCTCGAAGATCGAGCACGAGCGAGGTCATCCCCTGCTTTCGCAAGGCCATAAGTGCTGCGCGAGTCTCGTCGTAGGTTGTCGTGTTGAAGCCCCGCTCCAGATTCACGTAACCGACGCCATCCCCGAACATGAAGTAGTTGGCGATCGAGGGCAGCGGCACGGCGCTGCGCGAAAGCTTGAACTCGATCGGGTTGGGCACACCGGCTCTTGCGATCTTGAAACTGACCACCGTGCCTTCGGGCCCAAGCAACTTGCTGCGGACCTGAGTTACGGTCCAGCCGGTAGTCGGCTCGCCATTGATTTCGGCTATGTGATCGCCGTATCGAAGCCCCGCGCGATACGACGGCGTGCCTTCAGTGGGAGAAAGGATATAGACCTTGCTGTTACGCTGCGCGATCGTCGAGCCTATCCCGTAGTAGCGGCTGCGTTGATCGTTTTGGAACTCGTCCCACTGCTTCCGGTCTAGATACATCGAGTGCGGGTCGAGGGTCCGAAGCATGCCGGTGATCGAGGCCTTTGTGACCCTGTTGTAATCGACTTGTCCCGCATAGTTGTCTTTGGCGGCCAGTAGCGCGTTGGTGAAGTCTTCGGCGATCTTCTGGCGCGTCGCGGACTCGGCCTGGGTCTGACCGGCCAAACGCTGTCCCGAGTGCGCACCCGCAAACGTCACTGGGAGCACGAGCGCTATAACCAGCGGCCACATTCGATTTCGAGATTTCATGCTAGACCTTCTAGAAAAAGTTGAGCGGGGCTACTACAAGTGCCGCGCCTCACGACACCCGAAACGCTCGAAACGAATTCTAGCCCAACCGGAAGCGCCAAAACAACCGATTCCTCCGAGAATCACGGGGGAATTACCCGTTGAGAGGAGCTCGCCACTAATTCACCAGGACACGAAGGTCCACAAAGCCTGTCTTTGTGTGCCTTCCTGACTTAGAGCCTTTGTGGCAAGACCGCATCCGGCGCCTTAACACGCTATTCCACCACTAAGCTTCCGAGCCGTCAGGGCGAGGCTTATTGAAGGCCCGTGCTGCTTCTGATAGCTTACTCGTGATTGATAGAAATTAGGCCGTGTGCTACGGCGCTTCCTGACCAAGCGGCGCCGGCGCGCGTAATACCAACGTCATAACGGAGAAAGCGATGAACAAAAATGTACTAATACTCGGAGGGGCGCGGACGCCGATGGGTGAATACGGCGGCGCGCTGCGAGATCTTTCCGCGATAGACCTGGGAGCGATCGCGGCTCGCGGTGCGCTTGAGCGTGCGCGGGTATCGCCCGAAGCGATTGACCACACCGTGATCGGGAACGCGCTTCAAACCTCCGGCGACGCGATCTACGGCGCCCGGCACGTGGCGCTCAAGGCGGGCGTTCCAATCGACAAACCTGCGCTTACAGTTAACCGGTTGTGTGGTTCCGGCATTCAGTCGATCGTTTCTGGAGCGCAGATGATTCAACTTGGCGAAGCTAGCACCGTGCTTGCGGGCGGCATGGAGTCGATGAGTCAGGCGCCGCACGTTATTCGGGGCGCGCGTTGGGGCTTCAAGCTAGGCGAAGGCAAGCTCGAGGACTTGCTGATGGTCTCGCTGCTCGATACGCATTGCGGTTTGTACATGGCGCAAACTGCCGAGAACCTCGCGCGTCAATACGACATCGCTCGCCAGGCTCAGGACGAGTACGCGCTGCTGAGCCAGCAACGAGCCGCGGCAGCCTGGGAAGCCGGGCGATTCAACGATGAAGTCGTGCCCGTCGAGATAAAGACACGGAAGGGGAACGCACTTTTCGAACGTGACGACCATATGCGTCCGGAGACGACGTTGGAAGGACTCGCCAGGTTGCGGCCGGCTTTTTCGAAGGACGGTTTCGTCACGGCGGGGAACGCCTCGGGGATCGTCGATGGCGCCGCTGCGGTGGTGATCGCGGACGAAGAGACGGCACGCAATCTCGAAGCTCGACCGCTCGGTCGCATCGTTTCGTGGGGCATCGCCGGCGTGCCCCCCGAGATTATGGGCATCGGTCCGGTTCCCGCTTCTCGCAAGGCGCTCGATGCGGCAGGGCTGAGCCTGAGCGACATCGACCTGGTAGAAGTTAATGAGGCATTCGCGGGGCAATATCTTGCGGTAGAGCGAGAGATTGGACTTGATCGTGAGCGAACGAACGTGAATGGCGGCGCGATCGCGCTCGGACATCCGCTTGGCGCGTCGGGCACGCGGCTGGTGTTGACCTTGTTGCACGAGCTAAGACGTCGAGCCAAGCGGTACGGCCTTGCAACCGCGTGCATCGGCGGCGGCCAGGGCATAGCAATGATCGTCGAAGCGGTCTGAGGAAGGATTGAGGATGGAGGATTGAGGGTGAGGAGAGGAATTGAAGATTGAAGATTGAAAATTTGAAATTGGAGATTGGAGATTGAAGATTGAGGAGATTGAAAACTGGAGGATCGAAGATAGGGGATCGTCATCTCGGATCTTTCGATTTGCGATTCTCAATTCTGAATTTGCAAGTTTCAGTTTTTCAATTTTCAATTTTCAATTTCAAATCTTGCAATTTTCAATTTCCGACAATTGCCGATCCTCTATTCTCTAATCCTCCATCCTCCATCCTCTTGGTTAGAGATGTTTCGTTCACGAAAAAAACTGGTGATGTGTCAGGTGTGCCGCGGCTTGATCGAAGCCTCGGCCAGCACTTGCCCGCTTTGTGGACGTGATTCCATCCCGCCCGCGCGCATTTCCACGGCTGGCCTCGCCGCCGGCGGCAACTTCCTTTCGCTGGTCATACTAACGATCAACATTGCATTGTTCGTGCTGATGTCCATCGTCGAGGTCCGCAGCGGGCGCGGCGCGGATTCATTCATCCAAAGCGCGAGCGGCGGGGTGCTCAACGATTTTGGCGCGTTGGTTCCGTCGCTTGTTCGAGACGGCCAATGGTGGAGGCTGGTGACTTTCAACTTTCTTCACATCGGTCTGGTCCACCTGATGTTCAACAGCTCGGCCCTATTCTCGATCGGCCCCCAGGTCGAGGAGACGTTCGGGTCGCAGAAATTCGTGTTCATCTACATTGGGACCGGAGTTGCGAGCGGCATCGCATCGTACTTGTTTCTTCCCGCCGGTACGGCAGGCGCGTCAGGCGCGATCTTTGGGTTGATCGGAGTAATGACGGTCTATGGCTACAGGCTTGGCGGGAGTTTCGGGCGAGCTCTGACAAGGCAAATGTTGATTTGGGCGGGTATCGGGATCATGTTTGGCTTCTTCATAGGTGCGAACAACGTAGCCCACATTGGGGGATTTATCGCCGGCGGCGCGATCGGGTTTGTGCTCGCACCTGACGCTCCAGTGACGGTTCGCGCCTCCGCGGTGTGGAACGCGGCGGCGATCGCTTGCATCGGAGTGATCGCAATTAGCTTTGCGATGGCCGGAAGCGTCTACGGTTCACAGCAAGAGAAAATGCTCGAACGCGAAGTAAAGAGAAGACAGGGTCAGGCGGTGTTTGAGCTTGGTTCGATCGTCGAGAATGCGAAGAACACGATCGACCAAACGTCCGGCTTGGAATCGGAAGGGAGCGACGCTTTAGAGGATGCACGGGCGATCGCAGCCGAGCTTCGCAGGATTAGCGGCGAGCTTGAGAAGTCGCCTGCGATCGATGAGCGTAGCAGCGCGATCAAGAAACGCCTGATCGACTTGATAAACAACCGCGCCAGTGCGTTCGACGCCGTCAAGAATGACGCCTCGTTTGTCGCCGCGACGTCGGCAGGTCGAGAACCGCTCGATCAGGCGTTCAGCGAATTCCTCCAGTGGCAACAAGACTCGATCCAGAGGCTGCTGGACGCTTTTGAACACTAGGCGAAGTGCGTTGCTCAACCCGGCGTTCGCACCTGCGATCTTTGCCGAGTGGTAAACTCGCCACCGATGACTGTGAACCAGATCCCCACCGAGCCTCGCTACAGACTGTGTTCCGTTTGCGGAAAATCAACGCCGGCTGAGCTCGGCGCTTGCGTTAACTGCGGAGCTGGCTCACCGGAGGCTGCGGTAGCGGCGCTGGAAGCGGCCACCGAATATCGTTTCCTCCACGCCGTCTTCAGCCGATCTAACCAGTTCACATTGATTTTGATAGTCGTAAACCTGGGCGTCTTTCTTCTCGAATGGCTTGCCGGAGGGATGGGCCCGTTGTCGGCCGATATTTCGGTGCTGATCGCCTTCGGCGCAAAAAAGAACGCGCTCATAGCCGAACAGCATCAGTATTGGCGACTGGTCACATGCGTATTCCTTCACATCGGGTTTGTTCACTTCCTGCTGAACAACTATGCGCTGTGGATTATCGGGCGGGACATCGAACAGATCTACGGCTCGGCACGTTTTCTGCTTCTCTATGTGACGACGGGCGTGGTGGCTTCCATCAGCAGCTTCTTCTTCAGCCCCAACTCAGTGTCGGCGGGAGCTTCGGGAGCGATCTTTGGCTTATTTGGAGTGATGGCAGCATTCGCCTTCAGGTACCGCAAAGAAATACCTGCCGCGCTTAGCAAAGACATCCGCCGCCGCGTGCTTCCAATCATCGCGATCAATTTGGTGTTTGGCTTTTCAGCCCGGGGCATCGTAGACAACGCAGCTCACATCGGCGGGTTGTTTGCGGGTATCGCGCTGGCGCTGGTGATCCCCTTCAAACATCCGGAGGCGAAAGAGACTTCGTTCGTGTGGCGCGCGTTGCAAGCCCTGTGTATTGCTGCCGTAGTGGCGTCGTTTGTCGCGGCGGTTCGTAACTACGACGGCCCGCAGTTGAGCCTCGCGAACATGGCGTCGAGCCCCGGCTCGGGAATAGTCGACTACTACAACCGGATGAGGAGTGCTCACTCGTCGCTTCGAGATTCGATTAACTCGTTCGCGAGGGCGCTCAACCTCGAAAATGGAACCACAGACATCGACGCCGCTCTCCGCGCTGTCGAAAAAGGCATTGGCGATGCCAATGCCGCGCCAAGACTGGAGAGTGAGGCTGAGGCGTTTCGTCAGCGGTTGATCGGATTGTTGAACCAGCAGAAGACCGCGATTGATCGGTATCGCCAGCAAGGTGGAAGCTTCAAGCCTGAGGCTGGATCTGATGCGCGGAAGATTCGCGAGAGCTATGAGCGGTTTCGAGCGGAATATGATCCGTGGCTTGAAACCTATCTCCAGGAGAATGGGTACGAGTTGAAGAGAGAGTCATCGAAATGAATGGATGGCTGCGCTCGCTGCCAGGTAGTGGTGCAATAGCGTGTTGAGAAGAGTCTCGCCACTAAGTCACCAACGACACGAAGGCCCACAAAGCCTTCTTTGTGCGGCTTTGTGCCCTGGTGACTTCGTGGCAGGAGAGGCCGCCACACTCATCAACACATTATTACCCCACTACCCGCTGCCACGACTGGTTGAACAAACAGGTTCCACGTACTAACCTTCCAGTTCCATATAGGGTCGCTATAGAGTCACTAACAATGTCACCATCATCGGAGGCAGGCGTTCAATGACAATCAACAAAGTAGTAGTGCTTGGGTGTGGCTTGATGGGCGCCGGCATCGCCCAGGTCTGCGCGCAGGCCGGTCGCGACGTTACAGTCATCGAAATAGCCGACGAGTTTCTCAAGAAGGGACTCGGCGGCATTGATAGGCAGCTCGCGAGGGCGGTCGAGAAAGGCAAACTGACCGCAGAAGATAAAAGCCGAACGATGTCGCGGCTGCGCGGTTCAACCAGTCTCGAAGACGCGGCAAGCGCCGACATCATCATCGAAGCGATCATCGAGAATATGGATGAAAAGCACAAGACCTACAGCCGGCTCGATCAGGTTTGCCGGCCGGACACGATCTTTGCTTCGAACACGTCAAGCCTGTCGATTACACAAATGATGACAGCGACAAGCGCTGAGCGTCAGCGGCGATTCATCGGCATGCACTTCTTCAATCCGGTGCCGGTAATGAAGCTGGTCGAGGTCGTCCGCACGATCCTGACCGACCCCGAGGTCTTCAGAATCGCAACCGAATTCGGCCGCGACATCGGCAAGGTCACGGTTCAGACTTCCGATCGAACGGGCTTCATCGTGAATCGGTTGCTGGTGCCCTACATGCTTGACTCGATTCGCGCGCTCGAGGAAGGCGTTGCATCGACCGTGGACATCGACAACGCAATGAAGCTTGGCTGCGGTTACCCGATGGGACCGCTTACGCTCGGCGACTTTGTCGGGCTGGATACGACGTACTACATCGCGAACATTATGTTTGACGAGTTCAAAGAGAAGCGGTTCGCGCCGCCGCCGCTGTTGAAGCGGATGGTTATGGCCGGACTGCACGGGCGCAAGAGCGGGCGCGGGTTTTATGACTACAGCGATCCGCAGAATCCCAGGCCGATGAACCTGGTTTGAGGCCAGCATGGGGGCAATCATGGAAGAAGGGACTCTACAAATACGAAGAGCAACAGTTGGCGAAGCCCTGGCGCGGTTGCCATTACCGAAAGGTGAACGCTCGGTCACGGTCTTCGAGCACGGCACGCTGGAGGTGAAGCTTTACGCACCTCGTGATACAGATCCTCAAACCCCACACTCGCGCGATGAGGTCTACATTGTTGCGCACGGCAGAGGAGACTTTGTTCATCAAGGGCAGCGTCAAAGCTTTGGGCCGGGCGACTTTCTCTTCGCTGCTGCTGGTGAGGAACACAGGTTCGAAAACTTCGCTGATCTTGCCTTGTGGGTGTTGTTCTACGGCCCGGAAGGCGGCGAGGTGCCGTCGCGCTGAGGCCTGCTGCTGACTCCCGTAGCCGTCGGTATATCCACCGACTAAACGGAAGAGTCACTGCCGGCCGCTCGATTCCTGCATATTGACCAGCGCCGAAGATGAGAGGAGATATGACCTTTGCAAAGCGTTTATACCTGATCGCCGGCATCTACGGTTTGATCGTGCTGGAACCGCAGTATTTCATGGAAGCGAAAACGGGCCGGGACTTTCCTCCTGCGGTAGCGTATAGATGTTTGGAAACGATTCGTAATAGTTGTCGCCGCTGAAAGCTGCCCTGTACCGCGGGATCCAAACCGTCAGATGATCGGCGGTCTCGCCCGGGGTTTTATAGACTTCGAACTTGATGCCTCCCAAAGTGAACTCGTACTTTTCGTCGAAGAAAGTGGTCGGCTCAATCTTCGCGCCGTAGTTGCCGGCCGGTGGGACATCCCGCGCGATACCCGCCCCGAACTGCGCGGCGTTGCGTGTGGCGAAGAACCCGCCCAGCCTTGCCTGATAGTGCGCGAACTCGGCGTGATTCCGCTGAGCGATTATCTGGGTGCCGGGTTCTTTCCACAGAGGGATCCCGCCAGTGTGATCGCGGTGCGCGTGGGTAAGGATGATGTATTTGATCGGAGCCGAGCTTTCAGCGCGGAGCAGCCTATTATGCACGCGGGCGTGCGCCGCTATCGAGGTGTCGATGATGACATTGCCGTCCGGCGTCGTAACCATGAAAGTGTTGCCGAAGCCCAACACCATCCTGATGGCATCGTTGACTTTGATGACCCTGTCTCCGACGCGGGTCAGAGCCGCAGGGTTATCCGGCATGCGGTCTTGTTGTGCGGCCGCAACGTAGATGTTGACCAGGGCCAGAAAGAGAGCTACGCAGAGCAAGACAATTCGCTTTGAGATGCGCATAGTGTTTCTCCGATCTTTGGTAAACTCTGCGTCGGGCTCAGCGTCTCAGCGTCTCTGCGGTTAGGTGGTGCGACCAAACTCTTGTCATAAGGCTCACCTACTCACGCAGTTCGGCAGCGATAGCCTTTGCCGTCTGCCGCGCCAGTTCGATCTGATCGGGCCTATACGAGATCGCTCCGACTACGGCGTGACCGCCGCCGTTGTATTGCTCGCAGATCGACGCGAGGTTGTGTCGGCGCGGACGCGGGCTCCACGGATTGAAGCCAACCGACACTTTTGAGCGGCTTGGCGACAGGCTTACACCCACCGAGTACGCGCAGTCGGGGAACAGATAATACGGTATGAACTTGCTGTAACCTTCGGCGTCCTCATTGCTCAAGTCAAAGTAGATAACACCGCCTTCGCAGCTTGCGGAGTTGCGAATCAGGTCTATCGTGCGAATGTGGCGCTCGTACAAAGGACGAAACTCACGCTCTACCAGCGGGTCGGCAATCAAGTCAGACATCGACCGAGTCTGCATACCTTCTTTGATTGTGGTCGTGACTCCGGGGTCACGACTTGCTTCGATTACCAGCATCAATTGAAGCGCCGGCGCCTTCAGCTCGACCGCGGTTCGCGCGTCTTCATACTGAGCGCCGTCAATCACGTCCGCCCAGTGAATCAGCTCGCTCAGGCTGTTCGGATCGAACCCATATTTGTCGCGCGCTGTATCAGCGATGAACTGAGTGCACGACTTGTAGTCGGGGTTGTAGAACTTAGTCGGCCAGGTCCCGTTGCGGAAATGATCTTCATCGTCGCCCGAAAGAAATGCGCTTTGGTGATGATCAAACCACCAGGTGAGCCGTGGGGATGGACTGTACTTGAAGTCAACGATTGCGTTCGAGTCGCCGTCGAATAGCTCCTCTTCTATAAATTTCTGATTCGGCTTATGCGAGAGGCCCCCGTAACTAATCTCGGCCGAGCTGTCAATCTTA